>NZ_JBSRTQ010000001.1:0-105207 GCF_055129145.1 Albimonas sp.
CCGCCGTCCGGGCCCTTGACCATGGTCGGATAGGGACCCTCGGCCTTCTCGTTGCTGTTCGAGAGCAGGGTGTTGGAGTGCCCGCCCACGATCACGTCGACGCCCGCCACTTCGGCCGCGACCTTCTTGTCGACCCCGTAGCCGGAATGGCTGAGCACCACGATCTTGTTCACGCCCTCGGCGGTCAGCTTTTCGACCTGCTTCTTGACGGCCGCGACCGGATCCGAAAAGGCGATGTTCTTGCCGGGCGAGGACAGCTCGTCGGTGTCCTGCGGGGTCAGGCCAATCAGACCGATTTTCTCCCCGCCCTTCTCGATGACGGTCGAGGGCATCAGCTTGCCGGCCAGCGACGGCTCGTTCGAGACGTCGGCGTTCGACATCAGCACCGGGAATTTCACGGCGTCCATGAAGCCGGCGAGCACCTCGGGGCCGTCGTCGAATTCGTGGTTGCCGACCGTCATGGCGTCATAGCCCATGGCGGTCATCATCTCGGCCGCGGCCTTGCCCTTGTAGTAGGTGTAGAAGAGCGTGCCCTGGAACTGGTCGCCGCCGTCGACCAGCAGGTTGACCGGGGCTTCGGCGCGCGCCGCCTCCACCGCGGTGATCAGCCGGGCCGAACCGCCGAAGCACTTGCCCTCGGCATTGTCGGCGGGCGAGCAGCCGCTGTCATATTTGGAAATCGGCTCGAGCCGGGAATGCACGTCGTTGGTGTGCAGGATCGAGATCGAGAAATCGGCGAGCGCGGCGGCCGGTGCCAGGAGCGCAAGCGCGGCGGCGCCGGCGAGGAAGGTGCGAGGGGTCATGGGACGCTCCATGTCGGTTATGTGACGGCCAGCCTGCGCGGGTTCGGCCCCGGAACGCAAGCGCGACGCGGCGCCCGCGCGGGCGGACAGCATGGCCGTGGCGCGCGACGATTTCGCGACAGGGTTTCGCCACGGCGTTTGGGCGGTTTTTCGGCAGGGCGGAGCGGCGCGCAGCCCCGGGGACGGGAGCCGCGCGACGACCGGATCGCGCGCCGCGGCGGGGCGCCCGCGCGGCGAGGGACCCGGGGGCGCAGGGCCCGGCCGGGGGCGGGCGCAGCCGCGCTCCGCCCTGAAACGCGGAAGGCCGCGCCCCGGGGAGGGCGCGGCCTTCGAATCACGTCGATCCGGCCCGAAGGCGCGGGATCAGTTCTTGGCGTAGAACTCGACCACGAGGTTGGGTTCCATCTGCACCGGATACGGCACGTCGCTCAGGCCGGGCGCGCGCACGAACACGCAGGTCATCTTGGAGTGGTCGACGTCGAGATAGTCGGGCACGTCGCGCTCGGACGAATCGACCGCGACCATGACCAGTTCCATCTGGCGCGACTTCTCCTTGACGACGATCAGATCGCCTTCCTTGACGGAATAGGAGGGGATGTTGACGCGCTTGCCGTTCACCGTGACGTGGCCGTGGTTCACGAACTGGCGGGCGGCGAAGATGGTCGGCACGAACTTCGCGCGGTAGACCACCGCGTCCAGCCGACGCTCCAGCAGACCGATGAGGGTCTCGCCGGTGTCGCCCTTGCGGCGCTCGGCCTCGTCGAAGATGCGGCGGAACTGCTTCTCGGTGATGTCGCCGTAGTAGCCCTTGAGCTTCTGCTTGGCGCGCAGCTGCGTGCCGAAGTCCGACAGCTTGCCCTTGCGGCGCTGGCCGTGCTGGCCGGGGCCGTATTCGCGGCGGTTCACCGGGGACTTCGGACGGCCCCAGATGTTCTCGCCCATGCGGCGGTCGAGCTTGTATTTCGCGGAGGTGCGCTTGGTCATCGCCCCGTCTCCTTCATAAGATCTCGCACGAAGGCGCCCTCCTTTCCCCGCCGGGGTCCCGCGCCGCGAGGGCTCGGGTCCGTTGGGGCGACAGGGGCGCTTCCCGAAGGACGCGCGCCCATGGGCGCCGGATTCCCGCGACGCCACCGCCGCCGGACCCGCGCCTTCTACGCGACGGGGGGCGGCTGTCAAGCGCGGGGAGGGCGCCGCGCGGCCGGGGAGGGCGCGGGCCTTGGCAGGGCGCGGGCTGACCTGGATCAAGGCGGCGCACGGCGCGCCGGCGCACGAAGCCCCTGCAACCGGTGCAGGAGCTGCGACGACCATGGCCATCCACAACATCCTTCTCTCCTATAACGGTCTTCCCGGCTGCGACGAGGCGCTGGCGCTGGCCGCGCTGCTGGCGCGCGGCATGGACGCCCATCTGACCGGGCTGCTGAGCTACGGGCCCAGCCGCTCGGTCGCCGCCCTGGGGCCCTGGGTGACCGCCACCCTGCTCGACGCGGCGCTGGCGGCGGAGACCGCGCAGCGCGCCGAGGTCGCCCGCCGCTTCGCAGAGGCGAGCCGGCAGCTCGCCGCCGACCGCCCCGCCAAGGTGCATTTCCTGGAGCTGGGCGGCGATGCCGACGGGTCGCTGATGCGGGCGGCGCGGGTCTACGACCTGGTGGTGATGGCGGCGGGCGAGACCTCGACCGCCGAGACCGCGCATTTCGCGGTCAACCCGGACGTGGTCGCCCTGCGCTCGGGCAAGCCGGTGCTGATCGCGCCCAGGGGCGGGGCGGTGACGCAGCTGCCCCGCAAGGCGCTGATCGCCTGGGACGGCGGACGCGCCGCAGCGCGGGCGCTGTCGGAGGCGATGCCGCTGCTGAAGGCCCAGGGCCAGGCGCTGGTCTGCGCCATCGGCGACGCGCCGCGCGCGGTCCGCCATGAGGGGCAGGACGTGGTCGCCCATCTGGCCCGACACGGGATCCAGACCGAATGGCGGCGGATGGCGAGGGACGCGCGTTCGATCGGGCGGACGCTGCTCGACGTGGCCGAGGCCAATGACGCGGGGCTGCTGGTGATGGGCGCCTACGAGCATTCGAAGTTCTCGGAGGATCTGGTCGGCGGCGTCACCCGCACGGTGCTCGACGAAAGCCGGATCCCGGTGCTGATGGCGCACTGACCGCGCGGCGCCGCCGGGCGGAGAGGACGGGAGCCCGGCCATGGCCGGCGCCGAGACCGCCGCCCGCATCCATGCGGAGGCCGCGCGCCTGGTCTCCGCAGCCTCCCGGCGCCCTCGGGGAGACGGTCCGGCAGGCGCCCCCGCCCCAGCGCGCGGCGGGGGCGGTACGGGGCGGCTGGCGCGACCTTCGCGCCGCGCTCCCGTCCGTCAGGCAGCGCCGACCGCGCCCGCCTCAGCCCGGCGAATCCAGCGTGTATTTCTCGCGCAGCTTCTCCAGCCCCTCGGCGATGCCGTATTCATTCTGAAGGCGCGCGAGCTCCGCGTCCCGCCTGCGGAACTCCTCGATCAGTTCCTCGGCCATATCGCCGTCGCCGAGCTTGCTCAGGCCGCGCCGCGCCAGCTCCACCGCCGATTCGAAGGTCTCGCGCACCACCTCGTGCGCCCCGGCCTCGCGCAGCTCCCATTCCGAGAACCGGTCGTAGGTGTCGGCCATGATCGCCGCATCGGGAAAGGCCACGCGGATCTTCTCGACCGCCGCCTTGGCCCCGTCGCGGTCGTCGATGCACAGGAAGATGATGTCGGCCTTCCCCGCGCCGGCGGTGCGCAGCACGTCCACCCGGCGGGCGTCGCCGTAATAGACCTTGCTGCCGAAGGTCGAACCCATCTTGATCAGGCGCGGCGAGTTGTCGATCAGCGTCACGTCATGGCCGCGCATCCGCATGATCCGCGCCACCACCTGCCCCACGCGCCCGAAGCCCGCCACCAGGATGCGGGCGGCGGGGGCCTTGGACACGTCCTCGATCCCCTCGCCGCTCACCTCCTCCGCCGGGCGCATCCGCTCGGCGAGCTTCACCGCGAACGGGGTCAGCACCATCGAGGCGGTGACCACGGCCGACAGCAGCGACGCCTCCTGCCGACTGAGCAGCGACGAGCCGGCGGCGGCGGTGAACATCACGAAGGCGAACTCGCCCCCCTGCCCCAGCGTCGCCGCGATGCGGAGCGCGTCGAAATCGGGCGAGCCCATCAGCCGCGACAGCCCGTAAAGCGCCGCCCCCTTCAGCAGGAACACCGCGGCCGCCCCGCCGATCACCAGCCACCACCATTGCGCGACCAGCGGCCAGTCGACGGTCATGCCGAAGCCCATGAAGAAGAGGCCGAGCAGCAGGCCGCGGAACGGCTCGATATCCGTCTCCAGCTGGTGGCGGTATTCGGTGTCGGCCATCAGCACCCCGGCGATGAAGGCGCCCATGGCCATCGAGAGGCCGACCGCGTGCATCAGCAGCGACGCGGCGATCACCGCCAGCAGGGCGGCGGCGGTGAACACCTCGTCCGCCCGGGTCCGGGCGATCAGGGCCAGCAGCGGCGGCATGCCGTAGCGCATGACCAGCACCAGGGCCGCGATCGCGCCCAGCGCCAGCGCGACCGAGCGCCATTCCAGCGTCTCGCCGCCGGCGAAGGGCGCGAGGATGGCGACCAGCGCCAGCAGCGGCACCAGGGCGAGGTCCTGGAACAGCAGGATCGAGAACGCCCGGTCGCCATAGGGCCGGGTCAGGTCGCCTTTCTCGCGCAGCAGCTGCACCGCGAAGGCGGTGGAGCTGAGCGCCAGCGCCGAGCCGACCACCAGGCCCGCCCGCCAGTCGAGCCCCGCGAGGCGCAGCAACGGAAAGAACGCCGCCGTGGTCAGCGCCACCTGGGCGAGACCGAGGCCGAAGATCTCCGCCCGCAGGCGCCACAGCCGGGCGGGCCGCAGCTCCAGCCCGATGACGAACAGCAGCAGCACCACGCCGAATTCCGCGAAGCCGACCACGGTCTCGGCGTCGCCCACCAGCGCCAGGCCGAAGGGACCGATGGCCGCGCCTGCCGCAAGATAGCCGATGACCGAGCCGAGCCCCATCCGCTTGAACAGCGGCACCGCCACCACCGCGGCGCCGAGGAACACGGCCGCCGTTTCCAGAAATCCCGTCCCGAACCCCGCCGCCATGCGCCGCCGCTTCCTTGATGAACCGATCTCGATGATATGAAATGACAGCTTACGATGAGGTTTCGTTGCGCGACACAGGGCAAAGCGCGCCGGACGCGAAGCGCGGCCCCGCCGTTCCGCCCAGGAGACAGGCATGACCTTCCCCCCCGCGCCATCCCCCGCCCTCGCATCGTCCGCCTCGGCGGGCGGCGCCCGGATCCGGAGCGATCGGGTCGCCGTGGCGCTGGCCTTCGCGCTTTGCGCCGCGACGCTGACCTTCTGGGGCCTGCGCGGCTGGTCGCTCGATCTCGCGCCGCTCTATGTCGCGGGACGGCTCGCGGCCGAGGGGCGGGTCGATCTGGCCTATGTGTTCCAGCCCGGCCAGGGCCCGGAGCTGTCGCATCCCGACTGGCTGCGCTTGACGGCGGAGATAGGCTACGATCACGCGATCTTCGCCTTCGTGTTCCCCCCGATCTGGGCGCATCTGCTGGCCTGGCCGGCGACGGCGCTGAGCTGGCCGGCGTTTTCGGCCGGCGTCGCGGGGATCTCGGGCCTGGCCATGGCCGGCGTCGCCGTGGTCGGCGCGCGGCTGTGGGCGCCTGCCGCCGCGCGGACCCGCGTCACCCTGACCAGCCTCGTGCTGATGACGCTGGCCTGGCCGGCGGTCAGCTCCACCTGGTTCAACCAGCTGCAGCCGCTGGTGACGCTGGGCGCCCTGCTGGCGCTGGAGGCGGCGGAGCGCGACCGCCCGGCGCGCGCCGGGGTCCTGCTGGCGCTGGCCGCGGCGCTGAAGCTGACGCCGGCCCTCTTCGGGCTCTACTGGCTGCTGACCGGCCGCTGGCGCGCGGCGGGCTGGGCGCTCGCGGCGGGGGCGGCGTTCTTCGCGCTCAACCTCGCGGTGGCGGGGGAGGCGGAGACGCGGGCCTTCTTCGACCAGCTGGCGCGGATCGGCGCCGGCGTTTCCACCGGCGGCATGAACCAGAGCCTGCTGGTCTTCGCCGCGCGGGTCTTGGGCGCGGATCTGCCGGCCTTCGAGTTCGCCGCCCCCCTGCCCCTCGGCGCCCGGGCGCTGGCCTGGGGGCTGGCGCTGGCCACGCTGGCGCTGGCCGCGGTCCGGCTGCTGCCCTGCGACGCCGAGACCCGGCGCGCCCGGCTGATGCCCGTGGTGCTGGCCGTGACCCTGCCGGCCGCGCCGCTCGCCTGGGCGCATTACTTCACCTTCTGGTCCCCTGGGCCGTGGCCCTGCGCGAGCGGCTGCGCTTCGGCGCGCTGGCGGCGAGCGCCTCGATGGCGCTGATGCTCTTCGCCTCGCTGGTCTTCTGGAAGGCGCGGATGTTCAGCGACGACATCGCGCTGCTGACCCTGCCGGCGGTGGCGATCCTGATCGCGGCCTCGATCCTGCTGCCGGAACGGCCCGGCGTGGCAACGGGGACGGCGACGGGAGCGGGCTCGGGCCCCCGCGCCGAAGAGGACTGACCCGTGGCCCTTCCGACCTGCCCGGCGACCCTTCGCGTCCGGCTCGCCTCGCCCGCCCTGCGCTGGCGCATCGCCGCCGGGGCCGCCGCGCTCTTCGCCCTCGGGGCGCTGACCTGGCTGGGGCTGCGGGGGCGCGGGCTCGACCTTGCGCCGCTCTACATCGCCGGGCGGCTGGCCTGGGCGGGAGAGCAGGCGCATCTCTATGTCTTCCAGCCGCTGATCTCGCCCGAGGTCCGGGACCCGGCCTGGTCCGCGGCGGCCGGGTCGGGCGGCTACCTGGACTGGCGGCTCGCCTTCGTGTTTCCCCCGATCTGGGCCGAGATCTTCGCCTGGCCCGCAGCCCATGCCGATTGGCGCCTGTTCAAGGCGGCCTTCGCGCTGGCCAATGCCGGGGCGCTGGTCGCGGGCGCCGCGCTCGCCGCCCGGCTCTGGGCGCCGCGGGGCCAGGCGGCGCGGGTCGCGGCGCTGAGCCTCGTCGTCCTGCCCTTCGCCTGGCCCGCCGTGGCCTCCGCCTTCTTCAACCAGGTGCAGCCCTGGGCGACGCTGGCCCTGCTCGCCGCCCTGCACGAGGCCGAGCGCGATCGCCCCGCCCGCGCCGGCCTCCTGCTGGCGCTGGCCGCGTCGCTGAAGCTGTCGCCGGCGGCGATGGGGGTGTTCTGGCTGATGACCGGGCGCTGGAAGGCCGCCGGCTGGGCGCTGGCGGCGGGGGCGGGGCTGTTCGCGCTAAACCTCTGGGCGGTGGGGACGGAGGAGACGCGGGCCTTCCTCGATCAGCTCGCCCGCATCGGCGGCCTGCTGCAGGCGGGCGGGATGAACCAGAGCCTGCTGATCCCGGCCGCGGCGCTGTTCGGCACGCACCTGCCCGACGCCATCGGCGCGGCGCCGATCCCGCCGGGCGCGCCGCCGCTCGCCTGGGGGGGCGTGCTGGCCGCGCTGACGCTCGCGACGATTCGCCTCGCGCCCCGCGGCGAGGCGGCCCGGCGCGCCCGGCTGATGCCTGCGACCCTGGTGCTGGTCACCGCCGCGTCCCCGCTGGCCTGGACGCATTATTTCCCGTTCCTCGTGCCCATGGCCGTCGCGCTGGGCCTGCGCCTGCGCGGGGGATGGGCGGTCGCGGGCGTCTCCATCGCCGCCCTGATCGCCGCCACCGTCCTGTTCCGCCGCTTCCCGGACCTGCACGACGCGGCGCCGCTGATCACGCTCGGCGTCGCCATGGGCCTCGCCGCCTGCGCCGTTCTCCTGCCCGAACGGCGCCCCCGGACCGAGCCCGCCTTGCGTCCCCCGCGCGCTGGGCTATAACCCGCGCGGTCCCACCCGACCCTTCCGTAGACGCCGAACGCCGCCCGCACCCGCGGGGCGAGGAGGAGCGCACATGCCCAGACGCAACGACATCTCCTCGATCCTGATCATCGGCGCCGGGCCCATCGTCATCGGTCAGGCCTGCGAATTCGACTATTCCGGCGCTCAGGCCTGCAAGGCCCTGCGCGAGGAAGGCTACCGCGTCATCCTGGTCAACTCCAACCCGGCCACGATCATGACCGACCCGGAGATGGCCGACGCGACCTATATCGAGCCGATCACGGTCGAGGCGATCACCAAGATCATCGAGGCCGAGCGTCCCGACGCGCTGCTGCCCACCATGGGCGGCCAGACCGCGCTGAACGCAGCCCTCGCGCTCGACGACGCGGGCGTGCTGGCGAAATACAATGTCGAGCTGATCGGGGCCAAGCGCGCCGCCATCGAGATGGCCGAGGACCGCAAGCTGTTCCGCGAGGCCATGGACCGCATCGGCCTCGAGAACCCGATCGCCACCATCGCCTCGACGATGCAGGAATGCATGGACGCGCTGCCCAATATCGGCCTGCCCGCCATCATCCGCCCCGCCTTCACCATGGGCGGCACCGGGGGCGGCGTCGCCTACAACCGCGAGGATTACGAGCGGATCTGCAAGTCGGGGCTCGACGCGTCCCCTGTCTCCCAGATCCTGATCGACGAGTCCCTGCTGGGATGGAAGGAGTTCGAGATGGAGGTGGTTCGCGACACCGCGGACAACTGCATCATCATCTGCTCCATCGAGAACATCGACCCGATGGGCGTGCATACCGGCGATTCGATCACCGTCGCCCCGGCGCTGACCCTGACCGACAAGGAATACCAGCGGATGCGCAACGCGTCCCTGGCGGTGCTGCGCGAGATCGGGGTGGAGACCGGCGGATCCAACGTCCAGTTCGCCATGCATCCCGAGACCGGGCGCATGGTGGTGATCGAGATGAACCCGCGGGTGTCGCGGTCGTCCGCGCTCGCCTCCAAGGCCACCGGCTTTCCGATCGCCAAGATCGCGGCGAAGCTGGCGGTGGGCTACACGCTGGATGAACTCGACAACGACATCACCAAGGTGACCCCGGCGAGCTTCGAGCCCTCCATCGACTACGTCGTGACGAAAATCCCCCGCTTCGCCTTCGAGAAATTCCCCGGGGCCAAGGACGACCTGACCACCGCGATGAAGTCGGTGGGCGAGGTCATGGCCATCGGGCGGTCCTTTGCGGAATCGATGCAGAAGGCGCTGGCCTCGATGGAGACCGGGCTGACCGGCTTCGACGAGATCGAGATCCCCGGCGCCGACGAGGCCGGGACCGACCGCAAGCGCGCGGTGATCGCCGCCCTGTCGCGGGCGACGCCGGACCGGATCCGCTTCGTCGCCCAGGCGATGCGAGAGGGGCTGACCAACGCCGAGATCCAGCGCGCCACCGCCTTCGACCCCTGGTTCCTCGACCGCATCGCCGAGATCGTGGACGCCGAGGCCAGGCTGATCGCCGACGGCCTGCCCGCCGACGCCCGGACCATGCGCGCCGCCAAGATGATGGGCTTTTCGGACGCGCGGCTGGCGAAGCTGTGCAACACCACCGAGGACAAGCTGCGCAAGCTCCGCCATGACCTCGGCGTGCGGCCGGTGTTCAAGCGCATCGACACCTGCGCGGCCGAGTTCGAGGCCCAGACCCCCTACATGTATTCGACCTACGAAGCCGACGCGATGGGCTGGGTCGAATGCGAAGCCCGGCCCTCGGACCGCAAGAAGATCGTGATCCTCGGCGGCGGTCCGAACCGGATCGGCCAGGGCATCGAGTTCGATTACTGCTGCTGCCACGCCTGCTACGCGCTGACCGAGGCCGGCTACGAGACCATCATGGTCAACTGCAACCCGGAGACGGTGTCGACCGACTACGACACCTCGGATCGCCTCTACTTCGAGCCGCTGACCGAGGAGACCGTGCTGGAGATCCTGCGCAAGGAGCAGGAGAACGGCACGCTGCATGGCGTGATCGTGCAGTTCGGCGGACAGACGCCCCTGAAGCTCGCCCGGGCGCTGGAAGCCGCCGACATCCCGATTCTCGGCACCACGCCCGACGCCATCGACCTCGCCGAAGACCGCGAGCGGTTCCAGGGCGTGCTCAACAAGCTCGGCCTCAAGCAGCCGCATAACGGCATCGCCACCACCGGCGAGCAGGCGCTGCGCATCGCCAACGAGGTCGGCTATCCGGTGGTCATCCGCCCCAGCTATGTGCTGGGCGGCCGGGCGATGGAGATCGTGCGCGACGACGAGGGCCTCAACCGCTACATCCGCGACGCGGTGGTGGTGTCGGGCAAGTCGCCGGTGCTGATCGACAGCTATCTCACCGGCGCGGTCGAGGTCGACGTCGACGCGCTCTGCGACGGCGAAAAGGTCCATGTCGCGGGTGTGATGGAGCATATCGAGGAGGCGGGCGTGCATTCGGGCGACTCGGCCTGCTCGCTCCCCCCCTACTCGCTCAGCCCCGAAATGGTCGACGAGCTGAAGCTGCAGACCGAAAAGCTGGCGCTCGGCCTCGACGTGGTCGGCCTGATGAACGTTCAGTTCGCGATCAAGGACGGCGACATCTACGTGCTGGAGGTCAATCCCCGCGCCTCGCGCACCGTGCCCTTCGTGGCCAAGGCCGTGGGCTCGCCCATCGCCGCCATCGCCGCCCGGGTCATGGCGGGCGAGAAGCTCGGCGCCTTCGCGCTGAAATCCCCCGACATCCCGCGCTTCGCGGTGAAGGAGGCGGTGCTGCCCTTCGCCCGCTTCCCCGGGGTGGACACGCTGCTCGGGCCGGAGATGCGGTCCACCGGCGAGGTCATGGGTCTCGACGTTTCCTTCGACCGGGCCTTCCTCAAGGCCCAGATCGGCGCCGGCGTGAACCTGCCGGATTCGGGCCGGGTGTTCCTGTCGGTGAAGGACGCCGACAAGGACGCGATCCTGGTCGCGGCGCGCATGGTCGCCGAGCTCGGCTTCTCGATCCTCGCCACCGAAGGCACCGCGGCGCATCTGCGCGCCAATGGGGTCGAGGTCGAGACGGTGAAGAAGGTCTACGAAGGCCGGCCCAACATCGTCGACCGGATGAAGGACGGCGAGGTCGGGCTGGTGTTCAACACCACCGAAGGCGCGCAGTCGGTGTCGGATTCCAAGGAGCTGCGCTCGGTCGCGCTCTATTCCGGGATCCCCTATTACACGACCGCCGCCGGAGCCAAGGCCGCGGCCCGCGCCATCCGGGCGCGACGGTCGGGCGCGCTCGACGTGGCCCCCCTGCAGCGCTACCTTCCCTGAGCGATCCGGCCCTGAGCGATCCGGCAACGGGGGCCGTAGCGCCCCCGTCGCCCCGCGCCGCCCCCGTCAGGCCTGGTTCCGTCTGACCTCCCCGGCGCCCCCGTCTCAGCGAATCCGGAGCGCCGTTGCGTGACCTCTACCGCCGTTGATCCGTCCCCGTCGCAGGCCCCCGCCCTGCACATGGTCAAGCTGTGCGTGGGCGCCGCGGCGGTGGAGGAGCTGGAGGCCTGGCAGCGCGCCCGCGCCGCCGAACGCCTCGCCACCGGCCGTGATCCGCGCCCGCGCCATGTCACCCGGATGTGGCCGAAGCGGGAGGCGGAGCTGGTCGACGGCGGCTCGCTCTACTGGGTGTTCAAGGGCCAGGTGCTCGCCCGCCAGCGCATCGAGGCGCTGGAGCGGGTGGAGGGGGAGGACGGCGTTTCCCGCTGCGCCATCGTGCTGAACCCCAGGATCGTGCGGACCGAGGCCGCGCCCCGCCGCCCGTTCCAGGGCTGGCGCTACCTCGCCCCCGACATGGCGCCGGCGGATCTGGGCATCGGCGGCTCGCCCGCCGACGAGCTGCCGGCGGAGCTTCGCCGGGCGCTCGCCGATCTCGGCGTGCGCTGAGGACAGGGGGCGAGCGAGATGCTGGAAGTCAGCCCGATCATGGACGCGGCCCTGTCGCCGCTGCGCGAGGCGCATGTGACGGACCTGCTGACCCGCATGGCCCGCGCCATCACCTCCGGCGCCGACGTGACGCCCGAGCCCTGGCGCCGCGGCCCGGACGGCAAGGCGGCGCGGGCGGGGGAGCTGGATCTGCCGTCGCGCCACGATTTCGAATCCGAGACCGCGGGGCGCATCGCCCATCCGGTGGTCATCACCCGCCTGCCGGCGATGGTGGCGGAGCGGTTTTCGCCGATCATCGCCTCGTCTGGCCCCGCCGGCGACGGGGCCGACTGGCCGGGCGGCGAGGGGCCGGCCCCGCTGGTCATCGGCCCGTTCCGCTGGGACTGCGCCGATCTGGTGCTGGCCCCGGCCGAGCGCGGGCTGAACCTCGCGCCCCTGCGCCGCTGGTTCCTGGAATACGCGCAGCCGGGGATGGGGGCGGAGACGCCGCATCTGCTCGGCGTGCTGCACGCGATGTCGGACCCGCGGCCCTGGCCCGCGTCGAGCGGGCCGGTCGGGCCCACCGGCTCGGTGGCGCTGCGCATCGATTTCGGATCGGCGCCGGTGGCGGCGGTGGCGGCGCTGGCCGACACGGTGTCGGAACTCGGCGCCTCCCTCGCGCAGCTGCGCGACGGGGCCGACTGAACGGGGGCGGGGCTGGCGGCTCAGGCCGCCGCGTCGCCGCCCACCGCCACGTTGTCGACCAGCCGCGCCTCGCCCAGCCGGATCGCGACGAACACCCTCGCCGGGCGCGCGCGATCCCAGGTCTCGATCTCTTCCAGCGTCGCCGCGTCGCGAAGGTCGAGATACTCGACCTCCGCCCCGGCATCGGCCAGATGGTCCGCGGCGGCGTCCAGCGCCGGGTCCGGATCGCCGCCCGCCTCGATGGCGGCGGCGGCGCGGGTGATCTCCCGCCACAGGCGCAGGGCGCAGGCGCGGTCGGCGCCTTCAAGCCCTTCCGCATCGCCGCCCATCGCGACGCCGTCCATGTCCCGCTCCGTCGGCGCGGCGCGCACGGCGGTGGGCTGGGCGAGGTCGGACGAGACCTGGCGCATGATCGCCAGCCGCTGCCATTCCTGTTCGGAATAGAAGGCGAAATCCGCCTGGGCCTGGCTGAACAGCCGCACAGCGGCCAGCGCGTAGGCCGACAGCACGCCCGGCTGATCCTCCCCGCACATCACCTCGCCCATCGCCCCGATATCCAGCCGGGTCAGCGCGTCGGCCGGGCGCAGCGCCGCCTGCGAGGGCAGATAGAGCGCATCGGCCCCGGCCTCGTCGGCGCGGTCGCACAGCAGGTCGATCGCATCGGCCTCGGTGATCGCGGTCAGTTCGCCGTCCCAGCACGCGGCCGTGACCAGCACCCGGTCCGCCCCGGCGCGGGCGGCGCGGATCACCGCGGCATGGCCTTCATGCAGGCTCGCACCCACCGGCACCAGCGCCACCGTCTCGCCGAACGCGCGCCAGGAGCGGATGCGGGACCGAAGCTGGGAGGTGGAGCGCAACAACGGCAAATTGTGCATCTTGTTGTTATCCTGACCAAAACGGAACACGAAAGCCCCGGAGCGCCGGGGCGCCGGATCTCCGCGGAACGGCGCGGGCCGATGCCCGGCGCGCGTCCGGCGCCCGGCCGCGCGGCTTTGGACGGCGGGTGATGAGCGCGGACGCTATTGCCTGCCCGGAGGCGATGCAAGCGGCCCCAATCCCAGCGTCGCGCCCAGCGCGTCGAGCCGCGCGGCCCGCGCCGGTCCGAGGCCCGCGCGCCTCGACAGGCACAGATGGGCCTGGGAGCGCAGGATCACCCCGTCGTCCAGCGGCCGCAGGCGGTTGTCGGTCAGCGTCGCGCCCGAACTTGTGATGTCGGCGATGGCCTCGGCCGCGCCCTGGCGCACCGCGCCCTCGGTCGCGCCCTGGCTGTCGACCAGCAGGCAATCCGCCACCCCGTTGGCGCGCAGGAAGCGGCGCACCAGCAGATGGTACTTGGTGGCGATGCGCAGCGGCCGGCCGAGCTCGGCCCGCAGCCGCCCGGCGACCGCGTCGAGATCGGCGATGGACTCCACATCCGCCCAGGCGTCGGGGATCGCGATCACCAGATCGGCGAAGCCGAACCCCATGGGCGCGAGCAGGCGCACCGCGGCGTCGGCGTCGGGGATCTTCTCGCGCACCATGTCCTCGCCGGTGACGCCGAGATGGATGCGGCCCGCCGCCAGTTCGCGCGGGATCTCTCCGGCGGACAGAAGCGCGAGGTCCACCCCCTCCACCCCCGTCACCCGGCCGGCATATTCCCGCTCCGCCCCGGTGCCTTCCACGGTGACGCCCCGCTCGGCGAACCATTCGTGGCAGGCGTCGCGCAGCCGGCCCTTGGACGGCAGGCCGAGGATGATGCGGTCAGGCGCAAGTCCGGGCATGGTCAAACCCCTCCGCCGGCGGCAAGCAGCGCTTCGGGACGCACGATGCCGCCCACGGCGGGCAGCGCGCCGACGAAGCCTAGGCGCGAGGTCAGCGCATCGTAGCGCCCGCCCCCGCCCAGCGGCGGCAGGCCCGGGCGGTCGGGCGCGGTGAATTCGAAGGTGAAGCCGTCGTAATACTCCAGCCCGCGCCCGAAGGAGGCGTCGAAGGGCAGCGCGCCCGCGTCCGGTCCCAGCGCGTCCAGCCGGCGCGCCATGCGGTCGAGGGCCGGGCGAAGGGCCGCGTTCTCGTCCAGCGCGCGCAGGGCGGTCAGCGCCTCGGCCGAGGGGCCGCTCACCGCCAGCACCGCCTCCAGCCAGTCGATCTGGCTGCGCGGCAGGGTCAGGCGGGAGTCCTGGGCGAGCTCGCGGGCCCGGGCGACCACATCCTCGAACGGCCGCGCGCCATGCAGGGGGCCGAGCGCGCGGAGATGGGCGCGCAGCGCCTCGTCGCCCTGGCTCGCCGCGGCGATCAGCGCGGCGCGGGCGGGGGACGGCTCGGGCCGCTCGCCATAGGATTCCAGCACGGCGCGGAACTTGGCGGGGCGCCACAGGTGCCGGCGAAGGGCGGATTTCCAGCGCTCGGGCGCGGCGAGCCCCGCCACCGCGGCGAAGGCGATGGCGAGGTCGCCGGTGCGCACGGTCGCGGTGTCAGCCAGATCGCCCAGCGCCTCGCGGATCAGGGCGAAGACCTCGGCGTCGGCGGCGACGGGGTCGGCCTCGCCTAGGATCTCGACGCCGGCCTGGAGGTATTCCGTGGGGCGGGTCGAGCCCGGTTCCTGCCGGCGGTAGACCGGGCCGCAATAGCGGTAGCGGGCGGGTGCGGCGCCGCCCTGCATGTGCAGGCGCAGGACCGGGACGGTGAAGTCGGCGCGCAGCATCAGCTCGCCTTCCACCGGGTCGGTGGTGACGAAGGCGCGGGCGCGGATGTCTTCGCCATAGAGCCCCAGCAGCGGGCCGGAGGGTTGCAGGACCGCGGGTTCCACCGCCTCCGCCCCCGCATCGGCGAAACCGGCGTCGATGCGCGCGAGCTCCGCCCCCAGCCGGGCGAGCCCGTCGCCCATGCGGCCGCCCGTCATGTAGGCGCGGTCGGCGGACATGGCCTTACGCTCCTTCTCTCGCGGCCCGCGCGATCATGGCGCGGACCTCGGGCACGAGATCGGCGCGCGGGACCTCCATCTGGGCGGGCTGGGCCTTCCAGTCCTCGTTGGTCTCGATATCCGCCGCCAGACGGGCGCCGAGCGCCAGGTCCTTGAGCTGCACGACGCCGCGGCCCTGTTCGTCCCCGCCCTCGATCACCGCAACCGGGGCCGCGCGCTTGTCGGCGTATTTCAGTTGCTTGGCCATGGCGCCGCCGCCGAGAAACACCTCGGCGCGGATGCCCGCAGCGCGCAGTTCGGCGGCCATGGCCTGATAATCGCCCATCCGGTCGCGATCCATGGCGGTGATCACCACCGGGCCCGCGGCCTCGGCCGCCATGCGCCCCTTGGCATGGAGCGCCGCCATCAGCCGGTCGACCCCGATGGAGACGCCGGTGGCCGGCACCGCCTGCCCGGTGAAGCGTTTGACGAGGTCGTCGTAGCGCCCGCCGCCGGCGACCGAACCGAACTGCCGGGGGCGGCCCTTCTCGTCGAGGATCTCAAACGTCAGCTCGGCCTCGTAGACCGCGCCGGTGTAGTAGCCGAGGCCCCGGACCACGGAGGGGTCGATCACGATGCGGTCGGGGCCGAGGCCCTGACGGTCGAGCAATTCGGCGATCTGCTCCAGCTCGGAGACGCCCTCGGCGCCTTGCGCGGAGCCGCCGACCAGTTCGCGCAGGCGGGCGCAGGTCTCGGCCCCCGTCGCGCGGCGGGCGGCGACGAAGCCCATCACGATCTCGGCCTGTTCGGCCCCGAGCCCGGCGCCCTTGGTCACGTCGCCAGAGTCGTCCTTGCGGCCCTCGCCCAGCAGGGCGCGCACGCCGTGCTCGCCGAGCCGGTCGAGCTTGTCGATGGCGCGCAGAACGATCCCGCGGGCTTCGGCATGCGCCTCGGGGTCGGCGGGGTCGAGCACGCCGGCCGCCTCCATCACCCCGTTCAGAACCTTCCGATTGTTGAGCCGGATCAGGTAATCGCCCGGCGCGATCCCGGCGTTTTCGAGCGCGGCGGCGAGCATCCCGCAGATCTCGGCATCCGCCGCCGGGCTCGCCGAACCCACCGTATCCGCGTCGCACTGGTAGAACTGGCGGAAGCGCCCCGGCCCCGGCTTTTCGTTGCGCCAGACCGGACCGACCGCATAGCGGCGATAGGGATTGGGCAGGTCGTTGCGGTGCTGGGCGTAGACGCGGGCGAGCGGCGCGGTGAGATCGTAGCGCAGCGCCAGCCAGCTCTCATCCTCGTCCTGCCAGGCGAACACGCCCTCGTTCGGACGGTCGACATCGGGCAGGAACTTGCCCAGCGCCTCGACGGTCTCGACCGCGGAGCTCTCCAGCGGGTCGAAGCCGTAGGCGTGGTAGACCTGCGTGATCTTCGCGAGCATCGCCGCGCGCTCGGTCACCTCGGCGCCGAAATAGTCGCGGAAGCCTCGCGGCGTCTCGGCCCGCGGACGGCGCGGTTTCTTGTCCTTGGCCATGGGCCTCGCGCCCCTCGCTGTCGGTGGACCTGAAACGCCCGCGTCCGGGCGCGTCCGCGTCCTAGCCGAAGGGGCGAAGGGGGGCAAGGCGGGGCGGCGGCGCGGGCGTCTCCGCGATATCGTCACGAGGCCGCCCGGAAATGGTCACGGACGGCTCCCAACTCTTGGTCACAGCCGATGAGCGGCGGCGCCCCCGGCGCCCCGCCCGTCACCCAGGCGGCGTCCGATCCCTGGCCGGGGAGGCAGGGCCCGCGCATGACCGGCGCCGCGCGCAAAAGCGCGCGACCGGCTGGAAGACAGGAGAACGACGATGAATTGGGACCAGATCCAAGGCAAGTGGAAGCAGTTCACCGGCTCGGCGCAGTCCGAGTGGGGCAAGCTGACCGACGACGACGTGGCCGTGGTCGACGGCAACCGCGACAAGCTCGAAGGAAAGTTGCAGGAGCGCTATGGCCTCGCCAAGGAAGAGGCGGAGCGCCAGGTGGACGACTGGCTTTCGCGCCACTGAGCCGCCCCCTCCGGCCTTGCCGGACACGCTTTGAAGGGCCCGCGTCGGGAACGGCGCGGGCCCTTTTTCATGGTCGGCGGACGATCAATCCTCGAAATGCCCCGCGGCGGCGAAACCGCCGCCCTGATAGCGGTTCACCGGATCGTCCGGCGCAGGCGGCGCCATCGCGGCGTCGAGCTTGGCGCGGAACCGCTCGGCATTGTCCTGCGGGACCCAGCCGAGATAGCCGGCCCCGGAATTGTCCCACCATGCTTCCGCATTGGCCGAGGCCCCGTAGATCACCGGGCAGCCGAGGCGGGGGGCGCGGAACACCGCCTCCGCCAGACGCACGAAATCATCGGGGGAAAGCCAGGTGGCGAGCATCCGGTGGTCCCGCGGCTCGGGGAAACATGACCCGATGCGGACCCGCGCGCTCTCGATCCCGAATTTCTCGAAATAGAGCAGGGCCACCGCCTCCCCGAACACTTTCGAGACGCCGTAGAGGCTGTCGGGGCGGAAGGCGCTTTCGGCGTCCAACATTTTTTCGCGCGGATGAAACCCGATGGCGTGGTTGGAGGACGCGAAGAAGATCCGCTTGCAGCCGGTCTGCCGCGCCGCCTCGTAGATATTGTAGAGGCCGGTCAGATTGCCGTTGCGGATGGCGTCGAAGGTGTTCTCGGTCGACACGCCGCCCAGGTGAAGAATGCCGTCGCAGCCGTCCACCACGGCCCGCACCGCGTCGAAATCGCCGAGATCGCAGCGCATGACCTCCTCGGCCTCGCCGGCTTGCGCCATCTCGGCCAGGTCGGACAGGCGGATGGTCTCGGCCAGATGGCCCAGCCGGGCGCGGGCGACTCGGCCCAGCCCCCCGGCCGCGCCGGTGATCAGCAGGCGCTTCAGTTTCATGCGGTCACTCCAGCAGCAGGTCGGGCAGGGTCAGCGAAATCGCCGGCACATAGGTCACCAGCATCAATGCCACGAACATCGCAAGGTAGAACGGCCAGATGGTCCGCACCGCCTGGTCGATGCGGATGCCCCCGATCACGCAGCCCACGAACAGGCACGCCCCCACCGGCGGGGTGCAGAGGCCGAGGCCGAGGTTCATCATCATCAGAATGCCGAACTGGATCGGGTCCATGCCGATGGAGGTCGCCACCGGCAGGAAGATCGGCGTGCAGATCAGGATCAGCGCCGCCATGTCCATGATCATGCCCAGCGCCAGCAGGATCAGGTTGAGCATCAGGAGGATCACGATCGGATCGGACGAGATCCCCAGCAGCAGGTCGGTCAGCCCCTCCGGCACCCGGTAAAGCGCCAGCAGCCAGGCGAAGGCCGAGGCGCAGCCGACCAGGATCATCACCAGGGCCGTGGTCCTGACCGAGGACCGCACCGCGGCGGTGAAATTCGCCCAGGTGAGCTCCCGGTAGACCAGCCCGGTGATGACCAGCGCGTAGATCGCGCCGAAGGCCCCGGACTCCGTCACCGTCAGCACGCCCGACAGCACGCCGCCCACGATGATCACCGCCGTCATCAGGCCGGGGATCGAGTCGATCAGGCTGAGGCCGAGCGCCCGCCAGCCGGGAAACGGCTCGGCCCCGTAGCCGCGACGCACCGCGACCACATAGGCGGCGACCATCAGGCAGAGGCACATCAGGATGCCCGGCGCGACCCCCGCGATGAACAGCCGGGAGACGGAGATCCCGCCCCCCGCCGCCACCGCGTAGAGGATCATGTTGTGGCTGGGCGGGATCACGATGCCGGCGATCGAGGAAGTGACGGTGACGTTGACCGCGTAATCGGCGTCGTAGCCCTTCTGCTTCATCACCGGCATCAGGATCGAGCCCAGCGCCGAGGTGTCCGCCACCGCCGACCCCGAAATCCCGCCGAACAGCATCGAGGACGCGACGTTCACCACCCCCAGCCCGCCGCGCACCGAACCAACGGCCGCCGCGGCCAATCCCACCAGCCGCCGCGCGATGCCCCCATGCAGCATCAGCTCCCCGGAAAAGATGAAGAACGGGATCGCCAGCAGCGAGAAGGTCGAGACCCCCGACAGGATCCGCTGGAAGGCCACGAACAGCGGCAGCCCCTCATAGGCGAAGCAGGCGACCGCGGCGAGGCCGAGCGCGAAGGCGACCGGCGCCCCCGCGATGAGCCCGAGCGCGAAGAGGCCGAACAGCAGGGTCAGTCCCATGTGCGGCCCCGAAGGGGGGCCCGCTGGGCGAGGCGCGCCAGCGCGAAGAGGGTGGCGAGCACGCCGAAGCCGACCAGGGGGGCGGCGCGCCAGGCCTCAGGCAGGCCGAGCATCGGGATCTCGCGGCTCAGGTTGGTCATCACCAGCTTCCAGCCCTGCCAGGTCATGATCCCCGCGAACAGGATCACGATCAGGTCCGACAGCACCCGCAGCACGGCGCGGGGGACGGGGGGCAGCGCCTCGCGCACGAAGTCGATGCTCAGGTGGCTGTCCTCGCGCACGCCGACCGCGGCGCCGATGAAGGTGATCCAAGCGATCAGCAGAATGGCCAGCTGCTCCACCCAGGTCGGCGTGTCGTTGAGCACGTAGCGCCCGAACACCAGCCAGCCCATCAGCCCGACCAGCGCCACCATCTGCACGCCGGCGAGGATCATGCAGGCGCGCGCGATCAGGCCGAGCCCGCGGTCGAGCCGCGGGAAGCGCGGCGCGGCCTGGTCGGGAAAGGGACCGTTCAGGTTGGCGGCTGCGCTTCCCGCGTCGTGCGCGGGATCCGGAAACCCCGCGCCCGCCCTGCCCCGGCGATCGCCCCCGGGACCCGTCCGGCTCACGCCCGGCCCCCGAGGGTCGGGCGAGGCGCTGCGGGGCGCCCGCCCCAAAACCTCATTTCACCGCCTTGATGTCGTCGATCCAGGACTTGAGGTCGGGATTGGCCTCGATGAACTTGGCGTAGACCGGGTCCATGGCCTGCTGGAAGGCGGCCTTGTCCTCGACCTCGTTGATCTCGACGCCCGAGGCGCGGACTTTTTCGAGGCTCGCCTTCTCCCGCTCCGCCCACAGCTCGCGCTGCAGCCTGGCGCTGTCCATCGCCGCCTGCTTCACCGCGACCTTGTCCGCGTCCGACAGCGCGTCCCAGGCGGCGGTGGAGACGCAGAGGCATTCGGGGATGATCAGATGCTCGGTGATCGAGTAGAAGCGCGCGACCTCGTAATGGTTGGTCGACTCGAAGGAGGGATAGTTGTTCTCCGCCCCGTCGATCACCCCGGTCTTCAGCGACTGGTAGACCTCGCCGAAGGCCATCGGGGTGGCGTTGCCGCCCAGCGCGCCGATCATGTCGACATAGAGCTGGTTGTTCATCACCCGGACCTTGAGGCCCTTCACATCCGCCGGCGTCTTCACCGCGCGCTTGGTGTTGTAGAGGCTGCGCGACCCGGAATCGTACCAGGCGAGCGCCACCAGGCCCTTTTCCGACAGCGCGTCCGAAAACCGCTGCCCGATCTCGCCGTCCATGACGTGGTGCATCTGCTCCACCGACGAGAACACGAAGGGCAGCGACAGGACGTTGGTCGCCGGCACGATGGGGCCCATCGGACCCATGTTGAAATTGCCGAAGTCGAGCGCGCCGTTGCGGGCCTGCTCGATCGCGTCGGGCTGATCGCCGAGCACGCCGTTATGGTAGACCGTTGGAGCGACCCGACCGTCGGTCTTCTCCGCCGCCTCCTTGGCGAAGGCGTCGAGCGCGATGCCGTTGGGATAGGTGGGCGGGTGGATGTTCCAGCCGCGCCAGTCCTTGGCGGCGAGCGGCGTCGCGGCCATGGAGGCCAGCGCCGCGACGGCCGCGGCCCCCAGTCCGAACGCGCGGCGTCCGAACGAATGGCTGCGTTTCCTGTTTCGGGTCATGTCGATCCTCCCCGGGCCGCGGCGGCGCGCTCTCCCTCGGCCGCCTGCTGCATTTGATCCGTAGCGTCACCCTGCATATCATATGATGACCTGTCAACGGAGATATGACACGTACGCGCTTGCAAATCCGGCGACGATTGCCGACCTTGCGGCGGCAGGGCCCGGCGGCGGTCGATGGCGCGGGGCGCGCCGTTCCGCCCGGCCCGGCGACAGGAGACGCCCATGCTCGCGCGCCCCGTTCCCACTCGCCTCGCCGCCCCCGCCGACGCGGTGCGGGCCGGGTCCGCGCGCCGCGCCCCGGCCCGCAAAAGCCTGACCTCCCGCGTGATCGAGGACCTGCGCGCCGAGATCCTGGGCGGCGGGCTCGCCCCCGGCGACAAGCTGCCGACCGAGTCCGCGCTGATCGACCGGTTCGGCGTATCGCGCACCGTGATCCGCGAGGCGGTGGCGGAGCTGCGCGCCGACCGGCTGGTGGAATCCCGCCATGGCGTCGGCGTGTTCGTCCTCGCCCGACCCGAGCCCGCCGCCCAGACCATCCCCCTGCCCACATTCTCGAAAATTTCCGATATGATCGAGGAGCTTGAGTTGCGCGCCGCGGTGGAGATCGAGGCCGCCGGCCTCGCCGCCCAGCGCGCCTCTCCGGCGCAGGAGGCGGAGATAGAGGACCTGCATCGCCGCTTCGCCGCCCTCTCCCGCCAAGGCGCGCCCAGCGCCGAGGCCGACTTCGCCTTCCACATGGCCATCGCCCAGGCCACCAACAATCCGCGCTTCGAATCCTTCCTCGCCCAGCTCGGCCGCCGCACCATCCCGCGGGAGAAGCTGCGCGACGCTTCGGGCGAAGCGCCGCCCCAAGCCGACTTCGCCCGGCTGGAGGCGGAGCATCGCGAGGTGGCCGAGGCCATCGCCCGCCACGACGCCGCCGCCGCCCGCGCCGCGATGCGCGCCCATCTGGTCGGCTCGGCTGAACGCTACCGGGCGCTCGCCCGCCTGGTCGCGGCGGCGGAGCGGCGGGAGGAATGACGCTCGCCCGCCGCGGCCGACGCCGGAACGCTTGACGACCTTCATCATGTCATCATATGACTTCTTCGTTCCCGCATCGACACCCGGAGCGTCGGCATGACCCCCGAAGACCTCAAGACCCGGATCGGCTCAGGCCTCCTGTCTTTCCCGGTGACCCATTTCGACGCCGACCTGCGCCTCGACCTCGACGCCTATGCGGCCCACGTGGAATGGCTGTCGGGCTTCCCGGCCGCCGCCCTCTTCGCCGCGGGCGGCACCGGCGAGTTCTTCTCGTTGACCTGCGCGGAGATCGGCCGGGTGGTGCGCGCCGCGAAATCCGCCTCAGGGCCCACCCCGATCGTCTCCGGCTGCGGCTACGGCACCGAGATGGCGAAGGAAATCGCGCGGGAGGCCGAAGCCGCCGGCGCCGACGGGTTGCTGCTGCTGCCCCATTACCTGATGAAGGTCCCGCAGGAGGGCCTCTTCCAGCACATCAAGGCGGTGTGCGGGTCCACCGGGCTCGGCGTCATCGTCTACAATCGCGACAACGCCGTGTGCACCACCGAGACCCTGCAGCGCCTCGCCGACGCCTGCCCCAACCTGATCGGCTTCAAGGACGGCACCGGCCAGATCGGCCTGGTGCGCGAGATCACCGCGACGCTGGGCGACCGGCTCTGCTACGTGGGCGGCATGCCCACGCACGAGCTGTTCGCCGAGGCCTATGACGGCGCCGGCGTCTCCACCTATTCCTCGGCGGTCTTCAACTTCGTTCCCGCCATGGCGATCGGTTTTTACGAGGCGCTGCGGGCCGGCGACAAGGCCACGATGGCGCGGCTGCTGGAGGATTTCTTCTTCCCCTTCGCCAGGCTGCGCGACCGCCAGCCGGGCTACGCCGTGTCGCTGATCAAGGCCGGCGTCGCCGCCATCGGCCACGGCTCCGGCATCGCCCGCCCGCCTCTGACCACGCCGACGGACGGGGAGACGGCGATGCTCAAGGCGCTGATCGAAAAGGTCTCCTGAGCCATGCGCATCGCGGAGATCCGGCCCCATGTCCTGCGCCACGACCTCGACCAGCATTTCCAGAGCGCGTTTTCCACCTTCACCACCCGCTGGGCCTGTCTGGTCGAGGTGATCTGCGATGACGGCACGGTGGGCTGGGGCGAGTGCCTCGGGCCCCCGGCCCCCAACGCGGCCCTGGTGCGTGCCATGGCGCCGCTGGCGGTGGGGCGGGATCCCGCGGAGATCGAGCCGATCTGGACCGATATCTATTCCCAGTTCCGCGACCAGGGGCAGCGCGGCGCCACGATGACCGCGCAGTCGGGAATCGACATCGCGCTGTGGGACATCGCGGGCAAGCGGCTCGGCGTCCCGGTCCACCGCTTGCTCGGCGGCGCCTATCGCAACGCGGTCCCCGCCTACGCAACGGGCGGATTTCGGCCAGTGGGTCGCGACCGGGACGCGGCGCTGGCCGAAGAGCTGGCCGGATACCGCGACGCCGGCTTCGCCGCCTGCAAGATCAAGATCGGCTACGGGGTCGACATGGACGAGGTCTCGATCCGCCTCGCCCGCGACGTGTTGGGGCCCGGCGTCGCCCTGATGATCGACGCCAACCACGGCTACGACGCCATCGAGGCGATCGAACTCGGCCGCCGCTGCGCCGACCTGCGATTGGGGTGGTTCGAGGAGCCGGTGGTTCCGGAACTGCTCGACGCCTATGCCGAGATCCGGGCCCGCCAACCGATCCCGGTCGCGGGGGGCGAGACCTGGCACGGCCGCGCCGGCTTCGCCGAGGCGATTGCGAAACGCGCCGTCGACATCCTGCAGCCGGACGTCTGCGGCTGCGGCGGCATCACCGAAATGCGGAAAATCGCCTGGATGGCGGAGACGGCGGGCATCCGCGTCGTCCCCCATGTCTGGGGCACCGGCGTGGCGCTGGCCGCCTCCCTGCACATGCTGGCGACCCTGCCCCCAACCCCGCCGCGGCACGCCGAACGCGCGCCGCTGCTGGAATTCGACCAGACGTGGAATCCCTATCGGGCGGAGATCCTGACCGACCCGGTGAGCCATGCCGACGGCATCGTCGCCATCCCGCAAGGCCCGGGCCTGGGAATCGAGATCAACCGGGCGGCGCTCGCCCGCTACACGATGGAGGGCTGAGCGGATGGAACGCATCCTGACCGGCCACCCGCCGAAGCTGCGCCTGCCCCCCGGCGCGACCGACACCCAGATGCATTGCTACGTCCCCGGATTTCCGGGCGCGCCCGGCGCGCTGCCGGTTCCGGCGGGGGATGCCAGCCCCGGCGCCTATCGGCAGGTGATGGGCTGGCTGGGGCTCGAGCGGGTGGTCGTGGTGCAGGGCAACGCCCATGCCGCGGACAATTCGAACCTGCTCGCCGCGCTGGCCGATTTCGGCGATATCGCCCGCGGGGTCTGCGTGGTCCGCCCCGGAACGCCGGCGGCGGAGCTCGCCCGCCTGCATGACGGCGGGGTGCGCGGCGCGCGGATCATGCACCTGCCCGGCGGCGCGGTGGGGCTCGACGCGCTGGCGGCGGTGGACGCCATCGCCTGCGACATGGGCTGGTCCCTGAACGTCCAGTTCGACGGCGGCGAGATTGTTGAACGGCTCACGGCGCTCGAGGGCATCCGGTCGCGCTGGGTGCTCGACCATCACGGCAAATTCTTCGCGGGCGCGGCGCCCGGAGACGCGAAGATCGCGGCGGTCAAACGCCTGATCGATCGCGGGAATTCATGGTTCAAGATGGCCGGCGGCTACGAGTCCTCGCGCGCCGGCCCCCCCGGTTTCGCCGACATCGCCGCCGTGGCGCGCGAGATCATCGCCCATGCGCCCGAGCGGGTGATCTGGGGCACCAACTGGCCGCATAACCTGGTGAAGACGGCTTCGGACTATCCCTCCGACGCCGACCTCCTGGACACCGTGCTGGGCTGGGCGCCGGATGCGGCGGCCCGCCGGTTGATCCTCGTGGACAATCCCGCCGCGCTCCACGGCTTCTGAGGGCTCCCCGGCTCCGGGGGCGGCCTCCTCCGCCCCGGACTGAACTGCCGCGCCGTCCCGACCCGGACGGCGCGGTTTTTTTCGTCCCGGGGGCGCCGCCTTCAGTCCTGCGCGACAAGCGCCGGGGCGACCACCGACGCCAGCGACCGCGCCGCCCCTTCGGCCAGATGGTTGGAGTCGGAATAGAGCGGCAGCCCCGCCTCATCCAGCACCCGGCACCTTCCGTCCGAACAGAAGGCGTCGGCCAGCGGCAGGAAGCGCACTCCGTCCTGCGTGAGCAGCGGCGCGAAGGCGGCGAGCGCGTTGGCCTGGCGGGCGTCGTATTCGGCGCGCGACGCGCCCAGCGACAGCGCGCGGCCGAGCTTGAGGGCCAGCGCCCGCGCCTCCGGCACGTTCACCTCCGCCTCCGGCGCCTGGCCGACCACCACCACCTCCAGCCCGCGGGCGCGCAGCTCCGTCACGGTGCGCTCCGCGGCCCGGGCGAAGGCGGCGCGGTTCTCGTCCACGCCCAGCGTCGTGCTCTGGGAATCGCGCATGAAGACCATCGGCCCCGGCTCGTCCAGGAAGCGGGTGCCGTCGGCGTAGATCGCCCAGCGTCCGACCAGGATCACCTCGCGGATGCCGGGATGGGCGTCGAAATAGTCCAGCGCCAGCGTCGAGCCCCTGCCGCAATCGTCGAAAGGCGCGCGCGACTGCGACAGGTCGAGCAGCGGCGGGCAGCCGCGCAGCTTCAGCAGCACGCCGGCGCGGCCGGCGGCCTTGCCGGCGGCGTCGAAGGCGGGGGACAGCGCCTCGGCATGGGAATCGCCCCAGACCGCGAAATCGGGCGCGCCCGCGGCCCCCAGCGGGCAGACGTCGCCGCGCCCCTTGGCGGTGGCGACCAGGGGCCCGCAATTCTCGAACCTGGCGCGCCCCTCCACCTGCTCCAGCGCCGCCAGCGCCTCGGGCGAGAACCGCGACGGCGCGCCGCCGGTCGCCAGCATCGCCGCCGCCACCGCGACCCCGCCGGCCATCAGCGCGCCGCCGAAGCGCAGGGCGCCGGCGCGAGTCGCGATCAGGCCGGGCTTGCGGAACGGCCGCTCCACGAAACGCCAGGAGGCCCAGGCCAGCAGCGCCGACAGCGCCACGGCGGCGAGGATCTCGGCCCCGGTCGGCGGGCGCACGGTCCAGTAGCGCAGGAACACCAGCACCGGCCAGTGCCAGAGGTAGAGCGAGTAGGAGATCAGCCCCACCGCCACCATCGGGCGCAGGGAGAGCAAGGCGGTCACCGGCCCGCCGCCGGTCATGCCGGCGAGGATCAGCGCCGCGGCGCCGAGCACCGGCGCGGCGGCGGCGACGCCCGGGAAGTCGACCGTGTCGTCGATGGCGAACACCGCCCAGCCGATCAGCGCGAGCCCCACCACGCCCAGCACGGAGGACGCCCCGCGCGGCAGCTTCGGCGTGGGGGTGAGCGCCAGCAGCGCGCCGACGCCGAGCTCCCATGCCCGGAACGGGGCCAGGTAGAACGCCCCGCTGGGCCGCAGCTGGGTGGCGACGACGGAGGCCGCGAAGGAGGCGAGGATCGCGAGGATCATCAGCGGCACGACCATCCGCCTCCGGCGCACGATCAGCCAGGCCAGCAGCGGCGGGAAGAAGATGTAGAACTGCTCCTCCACCGCCAGCGACCAGGTGTGGAGCAGGGGGCGCGTCTCGGCCGCTCCGGCGAAATAGCCGGTGTCGAGCATCTGCTGGACGTTCGACAGGAAGAAGATGGCGGAAGCGAGGCTTTGGCCGAACAGCTTCAGCTCCGCCGGCGGCAGCAGCATCCAGGCCGCGGCGGCGGTGGCGGCGAGCATGACGAAGAGCGCCGGGAAGATGCGGCGGATGCGGCGCTCGTAGAAGGTGAGCAGCGAATAGGTGCCGGCCTGGGCCTCGCGCGCGATGATCGAGGTGATCAGGAAGCCGGAGATCACGAAGAACACGTCGACGCCGACGAAGCCGCCGGGCAGCCAGCCGATCCCGGCATGGAACGCGACCACCGTGCCGACCGCAATGGTCCGAAGGCCGTCCACATCGGGACGATAACCGGATAGGGCGCTCATGGCGGTCTCGCTTTGGTGGGTGGCGAATGCGCCGGGTCGCGCATGATCGCAATCAAACTGCGGCGGCGCCAGTTCTGCTGTGTCGCAGCGAAAGCGCCGACGAACCGCGCCAAGGGCGCGCCGAGCGTGACGGCTCGAGAAGGGGGGGGAGTGGTACGCCCTACGGGACTCGAACCCGTGTTACCGCCGTGAAAGGGCGGCGTCCTAACCACTAGACGAAGGGCGCAGCGCCGGCGTGTCTAATGGCAGTGGCGGGCGATGGCAACCCTTCCGACGCGGTCCGGAGAGGGTTTTCGCAGACCGGGATGGACGGAAGGGCTGCGGCGGGATCAGCGGGCCTCGGCGGCGTCCTCGATCCGCAGGCGGACCTTGCGGCGCCCGCCCCAGTCGTCGATCTCGAGCCGCCCCGCCACATGCAAAGGCGCGCCGGCGGACGCGGTGAGCAGCGGCCAGAGCGGGCTGTCGGCGACGCGGAAGGCCGCGGCCTCGACCTTGCCGCCGGCGCCGGTCAGGGTCAGGCGCAGGTGGATGTCGCCCATCGGCTTCACATGCCCCACCCGCACGCCGGCCAGCGCGAATCGGGGCGCGGGGGCGGACTGGCCCCAGGGGCCGGCGGCGTCGAGCTGCTCGCACAGATCCACCGTCGCCCCCCCGGGCGCCACCGCGCCGTCGATGCGCAGATCCTCCGGGCCGCCCTCGCCGGCGCCCTGGCGGCCGAGGCGCTCGGCGAGGCGGGCCATCGCGGCCTCCACCCCGTCGCGGGCCACCGTGAGGCCCGCGGCCATCTTGTGCCCGCCGCCCTTGAGGATCAGCCCCTCGCGCGCCAGCGCCGCCACGTCCGCGCCGAGGTCGACGCCCACCACCGAGCGGGCGGAGCCCGAGCCGGTCTCGCCGTTCAGGGCGATCACCACGGCGGGGCGGCCGAAGCGCTCCTTCAGGCGGGCGGCGACGATGCCGACCACGCCGGGATGCCAGCCCTCGCCCGCGGCCCAGACCAGCGGGCCGTCGACGCCGCGCGATTCGGCCTGGGCGGCGGCGGCGGCGAGGACGTCGGCCTCCACCTGGCGGCGCTCGCCATTGAGCGTATCGAGGCGGGCGGCCAGCGCCGCGGCCTCCTCGGGGTCGTCGCAGGCGAGCAGGCGGACGCCGAGATCGGCCGTCCCCACCCGCCCGCCGGCGTTGATCCGCGGGCCGAAGACGAAGCCGAGATGGTAGGCGGACGGGGCCGAGGTCAGTTTCGCCACATCGCCCAGCGCGACCAGCCCGGGGCGGCCCCGGCGGGCCATGACCGCGAGCCCCTGGCGGACCAGCGCCCGGTTGAGCCCGGTCAGCGGGGCCACGTCGGCGATGGTGGCCAAGGCCACGAGGTCGAGCAGGCCCATCAGGTCGGGGCCTGTCCGGCCCCGCTCGCGCAGCAGGCGGTTGGCGGCGACCAGCAGCAGAAAGGCGACCCCGGCGGCGCAGAGCGCGCCCTGGGCGCCGGATTCGTCCTGGCGGTTGGGGTTCACCACGGCCATCGCGTCGGGGAGCGTGTCGCCGCCCATGTGGTGGTCGATCACCATGACGTCGGCGCCCTCGGCCCGCGCGGCGGCGATGGGAGCATGGGCGAGGGTGCCGCAGTCGAGACAGATCACCAGGTCGTTGGCGGCGCCGAGGCGGGTCATCGCGGGGATGTTGGGGCCGTAGCCCTCGGCGATGCGGTCGGGGATGTGGACGTCGGGCGTCGCGCCCAGCGCGCGCAGCCAGCGCAGCACGATGGCGGTGGAGGCGGCGCCGTCCACGTCGTAATCGCCGAAAAGCGCCACCCGCTGCCCCTTCTCCACCGCCTCGACCAGACGCGCGGCGGCGGCGTCCATGTCGCGCAAGGTGGAGGGGTCCGGCATCAGGTCGCGCAGAGTGGGGGCCAGATAGGCGGCGGCCTCGTCCATGCCGACCCCGCGGGCGGCGAGCACGCGGCCCACCACCTCCGGCGCGCCGAGGCGCTGGGCGATGGCGAGGCCGAGGCGCTCGATCTCCGGCGCGGGGCCGACCCAGCGGCGACCCAGCACGGAATGCTCGACATTGAGGAAGGCGGGCGAGGTGGCAGGCATGGCGCCGGGCATAGCGGGCGGCGGGGCCGAAGGGAATCCCCTCCGCGCGCCCCGCAGGAGCGGAGGAAGCCGCGCGACGGCCGCTCCGCGGGCGATGCCGCGGCGCCCGCGCGGCGGGGGACCGGCAGGGAATGCGGCCGCGGAGCCCGGCTCGCCCGGCTCGCCCTCCTCCCTGACCGGACGCCTCGCCCGACACGCGCACCGGCGCCACCCTCCCCGTCCCCACCGGGCGCCCCGGCTCCAGCGCCGCGCGGGCGCCCCGCCGCGACCCGGCGCCCCGGCCGTCGCGCGGCTCCCTCGCCCGCCCCACTGGCGCCCGGCGGCGTTTTGCGCGAGATTCCCGCAACGACAGCCGCCCCGAGCGGCGAGGACGAGGAGACCTCCGACGTGACCACCCAGGCAGCCCCCGCATCAGGGGCCGCGTCTTCGGGCGTGATGAAACCCGTGCTCTCGGCCCAGGACGCGCTCGCCGACGTGCCCGACGGCGCCACCATCCTCATCGGCGGCTTCGGCGGGGCCGGCAACCCGGTCGAGCTGATCCACGCCCTCATCGACCAGGGCGCGCGCGAGCTCACCGTGGTCAACAACAACGCCGGCAACGGCGACGTGGGTCTCGCCGCCCTGATCCGCGAGCGGCGGGTGGCGAAGATCATCTGCTCCTTCCCTCGCGCCGCCTCCGCCCATGCCTTCACCGACGAATACCAGGCCGGGCGCATCGAGCTGGAGACCGTCCCCCAGGGCACGCTGGCCGAGCGCATCCGCGCCGGCGGCGCCGGCGTCCCCGCCTTCTACACCCGCACGTCGGTCGGCACGCCGCTGGCCGAGGGCAAGGAGATCCGGTCGTTCAATGGCCGCGACTACGTGATGGAGCACGCCATTCTCGGCGACTACGCGCTCGTCAAATGCCTGCGCGCCGACACGATGGGCAACCTCACCTATTCCAAATCCGCCCGGAACTTCGCGCCGATCATGTGCATGGCCGCCGCCTGCGCGGTGGTTCAGGCGATCGAGCTGGTGCAGCCCGGCGAAATCGACCCCGAAATCGTCGTCACCCCCGGCATCTTCACCGGCCGCATCGTCCACACCCCCGACGCGGTGCAGGAACAGGTGCTGTTCGAACAGGGAGCGCGCTACCCATGACCGCGACCGACGCCACCCCCGCGCCCGCCGCCAAGCCGAAGAAGATCGGCCTGACCCGCGCCCAGATGGCCTGGCGCGCGGCGCAGGACATCCCCGACGGCGCCTATGTGAACCTCGGCATCGGCATGCCCGAGCTCGCCGCCTTCTACGTCCCCGAAGGCCGCCACGTGACCTATCACACGGAAAACGGCGTGCTGGGCTTCGGCGAAGGCCCGCCCCCGGGCGAGGAGGACTGGGATCTGGTCAACGCCGGCAAGAAGGCCATCGGCCTGCTGCCCGGCGCCTCGATCTTCCACCATGCCGACAGCTTCGCGATGATCCGCGGCGGGCATATCGACCTCGCCATCCTCGGCGCCTTCCAGATCGCCCCCAACGGCGACCTCGCCAACTGGCGCGCGGGGAACGAGGGCATTCCGGCCGTCGGCGGGGCCATGGACCTCGTTTCCGGCGCGAAGGAGGTCTGGTGCATCACCGACCACACCACGCGGGACGGCGAGGCCAAGCTGATGGACGCCTGCACCTATCCCCTCACCGGGATCGGCTGCGTGACCCGGGTCTACACCGACCTTGCGGTGATCCATGTGACCGGCGGGCGCTTCCTGCTGAAGGCGATCGCCGAGGGGATCTCGGTCGAGGAACTGCAGGCGAAGACCGCGTCGCCGCTGGTGGTCGAGGGCGAGGTCGAGGTGATGGCGCCGCCCGCGCTTTGACGGGGACGCTTTGACGGGGGCGCCCTGCACCTGCGTTCGCGGGGGCGCGCGGCGGATCGCGCCGGCGCCCCTGCGGCATCTTGCCGAATCCGCCGCAATCCGTATGATGCTCCTGAAGCGAGCCTCTCGGTTGGGAAGGCGCGCTTTTTGCGCTTAGGTTACAAAGGACGAGAAAACCATAGCCCGCAGACCGCATCAGGCGCCGCCCACCCGCGACACCGGCCCCCGAGTGAACGACAAGATCCGCGTTCCGGAAATCCGCCTCATCGACCATGAGGGGGAGAACCGTGGCGTGCTCGACCCGCGCGACGCCATTCGCATGGCTGAGGAAGTGGGTCTGGACCTCGTCGAGATTTCGCCGAACGCCGTGCCGCCGGTGTGCAAGATCATGGACTTCGGCAAGTTCAAATATGAACAGCAGAAGAAGGCCAACGAGGCGAAGAAGAAACAGCGCGTCATCGAGATCAAGGAGGTCAAGTTCCGTCCGAACATCGACATCCATGATTACGAAGTGAAGATGCGCAACGTGACTCGCTTCCTTGAGGATGGCGACAAGGTCAAGGTGACCCTCCGCTTCCGTGGCCGCGAAATGGCGCATCAGGAACTCGGCCGCGAAGTGCTCGAGCGCATCGCCGGCGACACCACCGATCTGGGCAAGGTCGAATCCATGCCCAAGATGGAAGGCCGGCAGATGATCATGGTCATCGGACCGAAGCTCTGACCCCAGGCGGTCCTCATGGCGCATGACCCCGCCGAAAGCCGCCCGCGCTACGCCGAACCGGTCCCCGGACCGGATGGCGGCGCGGGCGACGCCCGGCTGACCGCGCCCGCGGCCAGCCGGAATTCCGCCGACATCGCCCGGACCCTCGCCCGCCTGCTGGGCGACGAGCGCGGCGCGATGATGGAGATCGGGTCCGGAACTGGACAGCATGCGCTCGCCTGCGCGCGCGCCCTGCCCCGGCTCACCTGGATCCCCACCGACCCCGACCCGCTGCACGTCGCCTCGATCGAGGCCTGGCGCGCGGCGGAGGGGCCGGCGAATCTCGCCCCCCCGATCCAGCTCGACGCCAGCGGCGACTGGTCCGCCGCTGCGCTGCTGACCCATGGGCCGCTGCGCGCGGTGTTCTGCGCCAACGTCATCCATATCGCGCCCTGGTCGGTGGCCGAAGGATTGATCTCGGGCGCCGCCAGGGCGCTCGGCCCCGGCGGACGGCTGGTGCTTTACGGGCCCTTCTACGAGGGTGGCGAGGCCGTGCAATCCAACCGCGACTTCGACGCGATGCTGCGCGGCCGCGACCCCGAATGGGGCGTGCGCAACCGCGAGGACGTCGAGGCGCTGGCCGCCGCCCACGGCTTCGGCAAGCCCGAGCGGATCGAGATGCCGGCCAACAATCTGGTGCTGGCCTTCCCGCGCTGATCGCCCCGAAACCTCCCGTCGAAATCCCGCGTCGAACATCTTGGCGCCGCGCCCCGGCCGGCGTAGCCTTCTCCCCATGACCGAACGCTCCTGGCACGACATGGGCGGCCTCCCGGCCGGCCCGGTGAACCCCGAAGAACACGACTATGCGCTGTGGGAACGGCGCGTGGACGCGCTGATGACGCTCGCCACCTCCAAGGGCCATTTCACCGTCGACGGCCTGCGCCGCGTGCTGGAGGACATGGGGCCCGAATTCTTCGAGACCCATTCCTACTACGAGCGCTGGATCGAATCGGTGAACCGCAACCTCATCGAATCCGGCCTCTATTCCACGGCCGAGCTCGCCGCCAAGCTGGAGGAGGTCCGCGCCCGCGGCGAAACCTATGGGGAGTGCTCGCTCTCCGCGCCTGAGGACGGGGCCCATGCCTGAGCGGATGCGCGTCCGCGCCTGGGGCACCAAGGGCCTTCACGCCCGTGCGCCCTGGTATCTGCGCGGCAAGACCGGGATCGTGGAACGCCGGCTCGGCGCCTACAAGAACCCCGAGCAGCTCGCCTACGGCCTGCCGGCGGAGAAAGTGCCGCTTTACCGGATCCGCTTCACCATGGCCGAGATCTGGGGCGAGGACGCCGAGCGCCCGGACGACACCATCGACGCCGAGATCTACGAGCATTGGCTCGAACCCGTTCCGGAAGGCGACGACCATGCCGCATGACCACCATGATCACGACCACGACGGGCACGGGCATGACCACGCCCCCGGCTCGCTCAGCCCCTCCGGCCACCCCTACCGCGCCGACCAGGACGCGCCCCTGACCCGCGCCCAGGCGCTGGAGATCGCGGTGCGCGAGCTGATGATCGAAAAAGGCCTGACCACGCCCGACGAGATCGCCAACGCCATCGCCCGGATGCAGGCCCGTTCCCCCGCCAAGGGCGCCGCGGTGATCGCCCGCGCCTGGACCGACCCCGACTTCAAGGCGCGCCTGCTGGCCGACGGCTCCGCCGCCTCGCGCGAGATGGGGGCGGATATCGAGGCCATGCATCTGGTCGCGGTGGAGAACGACGCGCAGACCCACAACGTCGTGGTCTGCACGCTCTGCTCCTGCTACCCGCGCATGCTGCTCGGGCCGCCGCCGGACTGGTACAAGCAGCGCGCCTATCGCTCCCGCGTGGTGATCGAGCCGCGCCGGGTGCTCGGCGAATTCGGGCTGGAGCTGCCCGAGGACGTCACCGTGCGCGTGCATGATTCCACCGCCGACATGCGCTACCTCGTGCTCCCCGCCCGTCCCGCCGGGACCGAGGGCTGGTCCGAAGACGCGCTCGCCACCCTCGTCACCCGCGACTGCATGATCGGCGTCGCCGTGCCCCAGCTGCCCGACAAGGCCCCGGCCGCCGCCGCCGAATGACGGTTTCGGCCGCGCCGGCGGACGGCTTCCGCAGCCGCGAGCTGCTGGGCATCGGGCTTTATCTGGCGTCGATCTTCTGCTTCTGCGCGATGGACGTGGTGGGCAAGCTGCTGCTGGAACGCCATGAGACGATGATGGTGGTCTGGGCCCGCTACGCCTCGCAGGGGTTCTGGGCGGTGGTGATCATGGCGCCCTGGCTGCGCACGCGGCTGCGCACTTCGCAGCCGGGCATGCAGGTGCTGCGCGCGCTGATGCCCTTCGGGGCCACGCTGAGCTTCTTCTACGCCATCCAGCATATGCAGCTGGCCGAGGCCGTGGCGGTGTTCGAGATCTGCCCGCTGCTGATCACCGTGCTGGCCTATTTCGTGCTGGGCGAAAAGGTCGGCCCGCGCCGCTGGACCGGGGTGGGGATCGGGCTGATCGGGGCGCTGATCATCGTCCGGCCGGGGACGGAGGTGTTCACCCCGGTGTCGCTGGCCCCGGTGGCCGCCGCCTTCTGCTTCGCCGCCTATGCGATCCTGACCCGCAAGATGGGGTCGCAGGAAAGCCACTGGACCTCGTTCCTCTACACCGCGCTGATCGGGGCGGCGCTGGCGAGCTGCGTCGTGCCGTTCTTCTGGACCACCCCCGACCTCGCCGACGCGGCGGTGATGAGCGTCTTCGGCGTGCTGGGCGGCGCGGGGCATCTGCTGATGACGCTGGCGCTGCGCCATACCCCGGCCTCGGTCGCGGCGCCGTTCAACTATACCGGGCTGATCTGGGCCGCGATGTGGGGTTTCGTGGTGTTCGGCGAGTTCCCCGACGCCTGGACCTGGGCCGGCGCCGCGGTGATCGTCGGCGCAGGCCTCTACGTCTGGTGGCGCGAACGCCAGCACGCGCGCGGGGCGACGTGATGGCCGGGCCGGCGCGCAGGCGCGGCTGGCTGCGCCGGGCGCAGGACAGGGTCGAGGTCGGCATCCTGAGGGTGCTGATGGCGGCGACGGCGCTGTTGGGGACGCGGGCCGCCCGGTTCGTCGCCGGCGCGGGCGGGTTCCTGCTGCCGCGGCTGGGATTCATGCGCAAGCGGATCGAGCGCAATCTGGATCTGGTGCGCCCCGACATGGACCGCGCCGCGCGGCGGCGGCTGGCGGCCGGGGTGGGGGCGCATTTCGCGCGCGCCATTCTGGAATACGCGACGCTGGACCGGATCGCGGCCGACCCGTCGCGGGTGCGGGTGGAGAACGCGGAGTCGCTTCTGGCCGCCCGGGCGGCGGGGCGGGGCGCGATCATCGTCTCCGCACATTTCGGGCAGTGGGAGGCGGTGCGCCTCGCCGCCCGCGCGGTCACGGGGCGCGACTGCGCCATGGTCTACCGCGCCTACAACAACCCGGTGTTCGACGCCTGGATCCGTCAGCTGCTGGCCCATGGCGGCGAACCGGTGCTCGCCAAGGGGCTGCATGGCACGCGCGACCTGCTGCGCCATGTGAAGGACGGCGGCATGGTGATGATCCTGGTCGACCAGCGCCAGACCGGCTCGCCCCTGCTGCCCTTCCTGGGGCGGGAGGCGGAGACGGCGGTGGTCGCGGCAGAGCTCGCCCAGCGCTTCGGCGCGGCGCTGATCCCGGCGCGGGCGCGGCGGGCGGCGGACGGGACGAGCTTCGACGTGCGGTTCGAGCCGGAAGTGGCGTCGAGCGACCCCGAGATGATGATGACCGAGGTCAACGCCCGCATCGGCGAGTGGGTCGAGGCCGACCCCGCGCAGTGGCTGTGGCTGCATGGCCGCTGGAAGCTGCGGGCGCGCGGCGACCAGGTGCGCGCCGCCCGGGCCGGGGTCGCTGCCCGGCGCGAAGCCCGCGACGCGACTCCGGGCGGGCCCCCGGACGCGTGACCGGGGCGAGGCGGGCCGCGGGGCCTCAGTATTCCAGCCGCGCCGCCGCGATCACCGGCCCGATGCCGTTCTCCTGCAGGATCACCGCCACCCCGGCGCCGGAGGCCTCGTCGCCCGGCGCGTCGGAGGGGACGGGCGCGGTGAACACCTCTTCGCCGCGCCCGTCCCACTTGCCGAGCTTCATCCAGCTGCGCGCCACATTGGCGTAGGCGATCTCGCGGCCGGCGTTCTCGCCACGGTCGATCACCAGCGGCGCCGGGCTGTGAAACGGCACGAACCACAGCACCCCGGCCGGAGCGGAGCCGATCAGCGGCGTGACCCGCACCTCGAGCGCATCCTCCCGCCGGGTCAGGGTGATGGCGGCGGCGCGGGGCTTGGCGGCCATGGCGCGGATCGCGGCGATGGCCTGCTCGCGATGGCTGCCGACCAGCTTCGCCTCGCCCTGCACCACCATCTGCGGGGTGTAGATCGAGCGGGCGCCGGCCGCCTCGCCATAGGCCACCTGGCGGCGGGTGAAGGCCGGCATGGCGTAGACGTCCTGCCAGCCGAGATAATCCCAGTAATCCACATGCAGCGACAGCGCGAGGATGTCGGGCCGGGCGGCGAGCTCAGCCAGCAGATCGTCGGCCGGCGGGCAGGAGGAGCAGCCCTGCGAGGTGAACAGCTCGACCACCGTCAGCGGCGCCGGCGGCTCGGCCGAGACCGGGCCGGCGGCGAGGGCCCCGAGCGCCAGCGCCAGCGCGGCGGCTGCCCGCGACGGCAGGCGGCGCAGGCGCGGCTTCGGGCTGGGCGCGAGGCCTGTGACGCGGTCGAGCGGGCTGGAAAACATTCTGCGCCTCCGTTGGATCGCCGAACCCTAGCCGCGGGGCCGACGCCCTGCGAGTCAAGCCTGCGAGAGAGCGCGCTAGCCGGGCGCCAGCGACGGCGACGTTGCCCGCAGGCCGCGCCCGGATGTCATGTGTTCGGCGGCGCGGCAAGGGCGGGAGCCGCGCGACGGCCCGCGCGCCGGTTGCGCCGAGGCGCCCGCGCGGCGGGGCGCGCGCGGTTCCGGTGTCCCGGGGGCGGGTTGGCGAGGCGGGACCATGTCCCCGCGCCGGGTCGTCGCCCGCGCACGGGGACCGGCGATGGGATCAGTGCAGCAGGACTTCGTGGTTGCGGTAGCTCACGACACGGGGACCGATGATCTGCGCGTGGCAGAGACGGACGGAGTGGAGCGGCCCCTCCAGCTCACGGGTCCAGAAATCCAGGAAATCCCGGAGCTTGGGGAATTCCGGAGCCAGATCGTAGTCCTGCCATAGATAGGTCTGCAGGACCGAGCGGGCGTCGGGCAGGCGATAGGTGATTTCGGCGGTGGCGAGCGACCAGCCTTCGAGCTGGCGGCGGAATGCGGAATCGACCTTGGTCATGGGCGGGCTCCTAAATGGCGTCTCCTTCATCAGGGTTGCGCGCGATCGGCGGCGTGCGTCTCGGCACGGTCCCGTCGCCGGCGGTGGCGTCAGTCTGGCGCGAATGCGTGGAAATTCCATTGATATCGGCGTCGGATACGCAAGAACTCCACCAGTTGCGCGGTTTTTGTCGCGGGCGGAGGCGCAGTCGCCTCGATTCCAGGCAGGACGCGAGGGGGCGCGCGCGGGCGACGGCGTCGCGTGGGACGAGCGCCGGGTCGACCTCGGCCAGGCCTTGCGACGACGCGCGCCCGGCGGAGGCGGAAAGGGCCGGGCCGACGCCCCTGCCCGAAACCGCCTCCCGAAACGGGAAAGGGCCGCCCCGGGGGGCGGCCCTTCCATCATCCGTCGTCGCGGTCCGTCAGAGAAGTCCGGCCAGATCGCGCAGCACGTAGTGCAGCACGCCGCCATGCTCGACATATTCGATCTCGATCTCGGTATCGATCCGGCACTTCAACTCGATCGTCTCGACCGAACCGTCGGCACGGGTGATCTCGGCCTTCACCATCGACAGCGGCTTCAGGTCGCCCGACAGCCCCGAGATGCTCACCGTCTCCTCGCCGGTCAGGCCCAGCGACTTGCGGGTCTGGCCGCCGGTGAACTCGAACGGGATCACGCCCATGCCGACGAGGTTGGAGCGGTGGATGCGCTCGAAGTTCTCGGCGATCACCGCCTTGACCCCCAGGAGCGCCGTGCCCTTGGCCGCCCAGTCGCGCGACGACCCCGCGCCATACTGCTCGCCGCCGAAGATCACCAGCGGCGTGCCGGCCGCCTGATAGGCCATGGCGGCGTCGAAGATCGAGGTCTCCGCCCCGTCCGGCCCCTTGGTGTAGCCGCCCTCGACCCCGTCCAGCATCTCGTTCTTGATGCGGATGTTGGCGAAGGTGCCGCGCATCATCACCTCGTGGTTGCCGCGGCGCGAGCCGTAGGAGTTGAACTCCCGCACCGGCACCTGACGCTCCACCAGGTATTTGCCCGCCGGCGTGGTGTCCTTGAACGACCCGGCCGGAGAGATGTGGTCGGTGGTCACCATGTCGCCCAGAACCGCAAGAACCTTGGCGTCGGTGATGTCGGAGATGGTCCCCGGCGTCTTCGACATGCCCTGGAAATAGGGCGGGTTCTGCACGTAGGTCGACTGCGGCGGCCAGTCATAGGTCTTGGAGTCGGTGGTCTCCACCGCCTGCCATTTCTCGTCGCCCTTGAAGACGTCGGCGTATTTCGAGAGGAACGCCTCGCGGGTCACGGTCTTTTCGACCAGCGCCGCGATCTCGGCGGTCGAGGGCCAGATGTCCCGAAGGTAGACGTCCTGCCCGTCCTTGCCCTGGCCCAGCGGCGCGTTGACCAGATCGGCGTTCATGTCGCCGACCAGCGCGTAGGCCACCACCAGCGGCGGCGAGGCGAGGTAGTTGGCGCGCACGTCCGGCGAAATCCGGCCTTCGAAGTTGCGGTTGCCCGACAGCACCGAGGTGGCGATCAGGTCCGCTTCGTTGATGGTCTTCGAGATCTCGGGCGCCAGCGGGCCCGAATTGCCGATGCAGGTGGTGCAGCCGTAGCCCACGAGGTTGAAGCCGATGGCGTCCAGATCCTCCTGCAGGCCCGCGGCCTCCAGATATTCCGACACCACCTGCGACCCGGGGGCCAGCGAGGTCTTCACCCAGGGCTTGCGGTTCAGGCCGAGCTCACGCGCCTTGCGGGCCACCAGACCCGCCCCAATCATCACATAGGGGTTCGAGGTGTTGGTGCAGGACGTGATCGAGGCGATGACGATGGACCCGTCATGCAGCTGGTAATGCGAGCCGTCCTCGGCCTTCACCCAGCCGCGCTTGTGGTGGCCTTCGTCGCCGGGGATCTGCGCCGGCTCGGGCTGCCCGCCCTCGCCTTCCCAGCGGATTTCGGAGGAGGTGGAGGCGTCGGCGCCGGAGCGGATGCCCTTCACGTATTCGCCGAAGGCCACGCCCGCGCCGTCGAGCGCCACATAGTCCTGCGGCCGCTTGGGGCCGGAGATCGCCGGAACGATCTCGCCCATGTCGAGATGCAGGGTGTCGGTGTAGATCGGGTCGTAGTCCGGGCCGCGCCAGAAGCCGTTGGTCTTGGCGTAGGCTTCGACCAGCGCGATCCGGGCCTCGTCGCGGCCGGAGGTGCGCAGGTAGCGCAGGGTCTCGTCGTCGACCGGGAAGAAGCCGCAGGTGGCGCCGTATTCGGGGGCCATGTTGGCGATGGTCGCGCGGTCGGCCAGCGGCAGGCGGTCGAGGCCGTCGCCGTAGAACTCCACGAACTTGTTGACCACGCCCTTCTCGCGCAGCATCTGCACGACCTTCAGCACCAGGTCGGTGGCGGTGGTGCCTTCCATCATCGCGCCGGTCAGCTTGAAGCCGACGACCTCGGGGATCAGCATCGACACCGGCTGGCCGAGCATCGCGGCCTCGGCCTCGATCCCGCCCACGCCCCAGCCGAGCACGGCGAGGCCGTTGACCATGGTGGTGTGGGAATCGGTGCCGACCAGCGTGTCGGGATAGGCGACCTGCATCCCCTTCTGGTCCTTGTCGGTCCAGACGGTCTGCGCGAGGTATTCGAGATTGACCTGGTGGCAGATGCCGGTGCCCGGCGGCACCACGCGGAAGTTGTTGAACGCCTTCTGACCCCATTTCAGGAAGGTGTAGCGCTCGATGTTCCGCTCATATTCCCGGTCGACGTTCATCTGGAACGCGCGCGGGTTGCCGAATTCGTCGATCATCACCGAATGGTCGATGACCAGATCCACCGGGTTCAGCGGGTTGATCAGGTCCGGGTCGCCGCCCAGCGCCACGATGCCGTCGCGCATCGCGGCGAGGTCGACCACGGCCGGAACGCCGGTGAAGTCCTGCATCAGCACGCGGGCCGGGCGATAGGCGATTTCGCGCGGGTTCTTGCCGCCCTGGATCGCCCATTCGGCGAAGGCCTTGATGTCATCGGTCGATACGGTCTTGCCGTCCTCGAACCGAAGCATGTTCTCGAGCACCACCTTCAGCGCGGCGGGGAGCCTGGAGAAATCGCCGAGCCCCGCTTCGGTGGCCGCGGGGATCGAGTAGTAGGCGACGGTCTGACCGTCGATGGTCAGCTCGCGGCGGGCGCCCGCGGTGTCCTGTCCGACAATGATCGGCACGCTCGTTCTCCTTATCGACGGGGCCCGCGGATGCGGCGTCGGAAGGCGGAGCGGCAGGGCCCTGCGCCTCGACGGCTTCACGCGGGCCGGTCCTGGCAACCGGCTTGGTAGGCTCCTGATACGGGCTTTCGCGGCGGATTGCAATCTGTGTATGCGACTGTATGCCGTCGAATGCAATGTAATCGTCCCATCCCGGCACGGGGCTTTCCCGGCCGCCACGCCACGGGGCGTCATGCCGCAGGGGTGGGCGGTCGCGCGCGCCCGGCGCCGCGCCGGCTTCCCCCGCGGCCGAGAACCCCCTAAAGCTCGGGCCATGGAGCTCGTCGCACAGGACCTCGCCTGCCGCCGCGCCGGCCGGACCATCTTCCGCGGGCTCGGCTTCGCGGTTCGCGCCGGCGCGGCCGCGGCCCTGCGCGGGCCCAACGGCTCGGGCAAGAGCTCGCTGCTCCGCGTGCTGGCCGGGTTGTCGCCGCCCGCCGGCGGCTCGGTGCGGCTCGGCGATCTGGATCTTGCGCGCGACGGCGAGGCGTGGCGCGAAAGCGTGGCGCTCGCCGGCCATCTCGACGCGGTGAAGCCGGCGCTGAGCGTTCGCGAAAACCTCACCACCTGGGCGGATTTTCATGGCGCGCCGCGCGCCCGCGCCGATGCGGCGCTGGAACGTTTCGGGCTTTCGGGGCGGGCCGACGACCCCGCGCATTGGTGCTCCGCCGGGCAGAAACGGCGGCTGGGGCTGGCGCGGCTGCTGATCGTCGACCGCCCGGTCTGGCTGCTGGACGAACCCACCGTGTCGCTCGACGCGGCCTCCGTCGCGGTCTTCGCGCAGGTGGTGGCGGAGCATTGCGCGGCGGGCGGCCTCGCGCTCGCCGCCACCCATGTCGATCTGGGGTTCGGAGACGGGGCGGAAGTGGTGATGCCCGCCCCCGGCACCGTTTCGGACGCCCCGGCCGCCGCGCCGGCCGCCGACCCGTTCCTCGGCGAACACTGGCGATGAGGGCGGCGCTCGCCCTCCTGCGCCGGGATCTCGGCCTGACCTTCCGGGCGGGGGGCGGCGGGCTGCTCGGCATCGCCTTCTTCCTGCTCGCCGCCCTGCTGATCCCGCTGGGCGTGGGGCCGGAGGGCGGGGCGCTGGCCCGCATCGCCGCCGGCGTGGTCTGGGTCTGCGCCCTGCTCGCCTGCCTCCTGACGCTCGACCGGCTCTTCCAGGCCGATCTCGAAGATGGCGCGCTCGACCAGATCGCGCTCGGGCCCCTGCCGCTGGAGGCCGCGGTGCTGGCCAAGGCCGCCGCGCATTGGCTGACCACCGGCCTGCCGCTGACGGTGGCGGCGCCGGTGATCGGGGTGATGCTGTCCCTGCCCGCGCAGGCGCAGTCCACGCTGGTCGCGAGCCTGCTGATCGGCGCCCCGGCGCTGAGCCTGATCGGCGCGGTCGGTGCAGCGCTGACCGCGGGCCTGCGCCGCGGCGGGCTGCTGCTGTCGGTGCTGGTGCTGCCGCTCTACGTGCCCACGCTGATCTTCGGCGCCCAGGCCGTGGACCGCGCGGCGACGGGGCTCGCGCCCGGAACGGCGCTGATCTTCCTCGGCGCGGTCACGCTGCTCTCGGCCGGCATCGCCCCCTTCGCCGCCGCCGCGGCGCTGCGGGTCAACCTGCGGTAGGCGTCCTTCCGGTCCTGTCGCCGCGTTAAACCCGCGGAAAGCGCCTCCGGGCCATACCTTCCCGCGCAGCGAGGGAGGATCGAATGGCCGAAGCCTGGACCAAGGGCGAATACCGGATCACCAACGGAATATACGAGACCGCGCTGGCGCATCGCCGCGAAGGCCGGCGCATGCCCCGGCAGGACATCGTCGCCCGGTGCAAGCGCGACACCGGACGCAGGGCGGACGGGCCGATGCTGACCCATCTCGGCATGCTGACCGCGGCCCGCAAGGCGCTCGGCCTCGCCACCCTGCCGGACTTCGCGCCGCTGGCTTATTATCCGCGGAAACTGGTCAGCTATCTGAAGGCGCGCGAGGCGCCCCCCCCACCCGGCGAACAGGCGGGCGCGGACCTCGCTCAGCCCCGCGCGACCTGGCGGGCGGGCGAGGCGGCGTAAGTCTCGTCCAGCGCGTAGCCGGCGGAGCGCACGGTGCGGATCGGGTCGCGATCCCCGCGCCGGTTGATCGCCTTGCGCAGCCGGCCGACATGCACGTCCACGGTCCGGATCTCCACATAGACGTCGCGGCCCCAGACCAGGTCCAGGAGCTGCTCGCGCGAGAACACGCGCCCCGGGCGCTGCATCAGCACGTCGAGCAGCTTGAACTCGGTCGGCCCCAGATGCAGGTCCCGGTCGCCGCGCCGCACCCGATGCGCCTGGCGGTCGAGGCTGATGTCCCCGAACGTCGCCACGTCGCCGGCCAGCGTCGGCCGGGTCCGGCGCAGCACGGCGCGGATCCGGGCCAGCAGCTCGGTCATCGAGAACGGCTTGGTCAGGTAATCGTCGGCCCCGGTCTCCAGGCCCCGGATGCGGTCGTCCTCCTCCCCCCGCGCGGTGAGCATGATCACCGGCGTGTCCTTCACCTCCGAGCGCGCCCGGATCTGCCGGCAGATCTCGATCCCCGAGACATGCGGCAGCATCCAGTCGAGCAGGATCAGGTCGGGCTTCTCGTCCTCGATGGAATAAAGCGCCTCGTCGCCGTCGGTGACGAGGCTGACCTTGTAGCCTTCGCGGGTCAGATTGTACTCGAGCAGCGCGCAGAGCGACTCCTCGTCTTCGATCACCATAACGCGTGCGGTCATGACGGCTTTCTCTCAGGCGCCGCGCTCCGGCCCCGCCGCGAGGATGCGCGACGGGCCGGGGCGGGGTCAGTGCTCTTGATCGGGGGCGGCGTCGCCGCTCTGGTCGGGTTTCGCCTCGACCTGCGGATGCGTCCCGCCGCCGTCGCCATAGCCGCGGGGGCCGCGGGGGCGTTCCTCGGTCAGCGGCTCGCCCACCGCCACGTAATAGGTCATCTCGGCCAGATGGGTGGCATGGTCGCCGATCCGCTCGAGGTTCTTGGCGATGAACAGCCCGTGCGAGCCGAGCGTGATGGTCCGGGGATCCTCCATCATGTAGGTGATCAGCTCGCGGAACACGGCGTTGTAGAGCGCGTCGATCTCCACGTCCCGGCGCCAAACGGCGATGGCCGCCTCCACATCCTGCGAGGCGAAGGCGTCGAGCGATTCCGACAGCTGGCGCTGCGCCTCGCGGCCCATGCGGGCGATGGAGGCTGTGATCGGCAGCGGCTTGTCGCGGCTGAGATCCATGCCCCGCCGCGCGATCGACTTGGAAAGGTCGCCCACCCGCTCCAGCGTCGACGAGATCTTCATCGACGCCACCAGCAGCCGCAGGTCGGCCGCGACCGGGGCGCGCAGCGCGATGACCCGGATCACCAGTTCTTCCGCTTCCTGCTCCAGCCGGTCGAGCCGGCGATCGCGGCCGATGACCTGCTCGCAGAGCGCCACGTCGCGCCGCTCGACGCCCTCGATGGCGTCGGCCAGCATCTGTTCGGCCAGCCCGCCCATTTCGGCGAGCTTGGCGCGCACGCCCATCAGCTCTTCGTCGAAAGCCGAAACGATGTGCGGCCCGTTATCCATGTTACCCATATTGTGGGGTCTCCTCGAAGGGACGCGGATCAGCCGAAGCGACCGGTGATGTAGTCCTGGGTGCGCTGGTCGGTCGGGTTGGTGAAGATCTTGGGCGTGTCGTCGTATTCGACCATGATTCCCATGTGGAAGAACGCCGTCTTCTGGCTGACCCGCGCCGCCTGCTGCATGGAGTGGGTGACGATCACCACCGAGTAGCTCGCCCGCAGTTCATCTATCAGTTCTTCGACCTGCGCCGTGGCGATGGGGTCGAGGGCCGAGCACGGCTCGTCCATCAGCAGCACCTCGGGCGCCGTGGCGATGGCGCGCGCGATGCACAGGCGCTGCTGCTGACCGCCGGAAAGGCCGGTGCCGGGCGCGTCGAGCCGGTCCTTGACCTCGTTCCAGATCGCCGCCTTGCGCAGCGCCTGCTCGACCACGTCGTCGAGGTCCTTCTTGTTGCCGACCAGCCCGTGGATGCGCGGCCCGTAGGCGACGTTGTCGTAGATCGACTTGGGGAACGGGTTCGGCTTCTGGAACACCATGCCGACCCGGGCGCGCAGCTGCACCGGATCCACGTCGCGCGCGTAGATGTCGGAGCCGTCGAGCAGCAGCTGCCCGGTCACCTTGCAGATCGAGATGGTGTCGTTCATCCGGTTCAGGCAGCGCAGGAAGGTCGACTTCCCGCAGCCCGACGGGCCGATGAAGGCGGTGACGGTCTTGTCGAGGATGTTGACCGACACGTCCTTGATCGCGTGCGCCTTGTCATAGTGCACGTTGACGTTCTGGGTGGTGATCTTCACGTCGGCCTTGTCGAGGCCCGCTTCGCCGATGCGCATGTTGGTCATCTCGACACTCCCGTTGCTGAATTCGTCCCTGGCCATGTTGTCCATACCGCTCACCACCGCCGCTCGAACCGTTTGCGCAGGAAGACCGCGACCGCGTTCATGATCACCAGGAAGATGAGCAGCACGCAGATGGCGGCCGAGGTCCGCGCCTCGAAGGCGCGCTCGGGGAAGTCGGACCAGCGATACACCTGCACCGGCAGGACGGTCGCCGAGTCGAGCACCCCGGTCGGCACGTCGACGATGAAGGCCACCATGCCGATCATGATCAGCGGCGCCGTCTCGCCCAGGGCCTGGGCCATGCCGATGATGGTCCCGGTGAGGATGCCCGGCATCGCCAGCGGGAACACGTGATGGGTGGCGGTCTGCAGCCGCGAGGCCCCCAGCCCGAGCGCCGCCTCGCGGATCGAGGGCGGCACCGCCCGGATCGCCGCGCGCGACGCGATGATGATGGTCGGCAAGGTCATCAGCGCCAGCACCGCGCCGCCCGCGAGAGGGGCCGAACGCGGGATGAAGCCGCCGATCTCGACGCCCATCACCTCGATCCCCGCCACGAAGATCGCAAGCCCCAGCAGACCGAACACGATGGAGGGCACCGCGGCGAGGTTGTTGATGTTGACCTCGATGAAGTCGGTGAACCGGGTCTTGGGCGCGAATTCCTCGAGATAGATCGCGGCCATCACTCCGATCGGGAAGGCGATGCAGAAGGTGACCAGCATCGTCCAGAACGACCCCACGGCCGCCCCCCAGATCCCCGCCAGCTCCGCGTCGCGGCTGTCGCCCGTCGTGAAGAACCGCCAGTTGAAGCTGGTCGAGATATCGCCCCGGTCGCGCAGCGTCTCGATCACCGCCACCTGGCGGTCGGAGACCTTGCGCACCTGCTCTGGCTGATCGAGCACCCACATCTCCCACGCGCCGGGCTGGGCGGCGTCGGCGGAATTCAGCGGGATCAGGGCTTCGCCGGTGATCGCGTCGGAGGACACGCGGGTCGCCTTCACCACGCCGCCGTTGATCTTGATCATCAGCGAGGGCATCGACGTGTCCAGCGCCTCCGCCCCGCCCGGGCGGGCGGCGCGGGTCTCCAGCGCGTCGGCGCGGGCGTTGAGCGCGTCGCGCTCGGCGGCGTAGGCCTGCGCCTCCGCCAGGATCCGCTCGCGCACCGTCTCGTCCGTGGCTTCCACCGCCTCCTCGGCGCGGACCGACCGGCCGACTTCCTGGCGCGCCGACTGGCGGCGCAGGGCACGTGCCTGATCGAGCAGCGCCTCTTTCACGAAGCCGAGCTGGGCGGTGAAGTCATTGGCCGTGGACAGCAGCTGGATTTCGCCTTCGGTCCCGGTCGGCGAAAGCTCCCCGACATGGACGACCTTGCGCAGATCGCCGGATGCCCCCTTGAGATAGAGGTCGACGTCGTCGGAAGCGAGCAGCTGAACCTGCGCCGTCTCGCCCACCATCGACGGGTCGGCCAGCACCGCGTCGGCCAGCTCGTAGGCGGCGCCGCCGGACACGATCCCGTAGAGGTCGCGCCGCTCGTTCCGCCCGGCCATGGCGGGGAACGCCTCCTTCAGCGCATCCTTCACCACGCCGTCGAAATTGGCCTTGCGGTGATCCTCGGGCGTGGCGCCGAGCGTCTCGACGGTCAACGGCACCTCGATGGAAACATAGGTCTCGGTCAGCGCGAGCCCGGCCTTCAGCACCACCGAGCCCAGCAGGGCGACGAGGGCGGCGGCGGCGAAGGTCAGCGCGCCGATGCCGTAGGCTTTGAGCCGGAGCTCGGCCCGCCGGCGCACCCGCAGCTTGGACGCCGCCGCGGGACTGCCGTGATGGGCGCTCAGATCGGTCATGGACACCATGGTCAGCGGTCCCTCAGTCGTACATTTCGCGGTAGCGACGCACGATGCGCAGCGCCACGATGTTCAGCGCCAGCGTCACCACGAACAGGGTGAAGCCGAGGGTGAAGGCGGGGCCGGCGGCGGTGTCGGCCTCGGTGTCGCCGGTGATCAGGGCCACGATCTGCACGGTGACCGTGGTCACCGCCTCCAGCGGGTTGAGGGTCAGGTTCGCGCCCTGCCCCGCCGCCATCACCACGATCATGGTCTCGCCCACCGCGCGGGAGACGCCGAGCAGCACGGCCGAGACGATGCCGGGCAGCGCCGCGGGCAGCACCACCTGGCGCATGGTCTCGGCCTTGGTGGCGCCCATCGCATAGGAGCCGTCGCGCAGGTTCTGCGGCACCGCGTTGATCACGTCGTCCGACAGCGACGAGATGAAGGGGATGATCATGATCCCCATCACCACGCCCGCCGCCAAAGCCGATTCGGAGGCGACGTCGAGCCCCATCGCCTCGCCGGTGCGGCGGATGAAGGGGGCGACGGTGATCGCGGCGAAGAAGCCGTAGACCACGGTGGGGATGCCGGCGAGCAGCTCCAGCATCGGCTTCGCCCAGGCCCGGACATGGGGATTGGCGAAGTCCGACAGGTAGATCGCGGCGAAGAGGCCGACCGGCGTCGCCACCAGCATGGCGATCAGCGTGATCAGGAAGGTGCCGCCGAAGAGCGGCAGCGCGCCGACCTTTTCGGAGTCCATCCGGCCCTCGAACACCCCCGACAGCGGCGACCAGGTGGTGCCGAACAGGTAGTCGAACACCTGCCAGTCGATCCGGTCGAAGAAGATCAGCGTCTCGCCCACCAGGCTCAGCACGATGCCGATGGTGGTCAGGATGGCGAGGAAGGCGGCGGTCCACAGCACGCCCATGATGACCCGCTCGGCGCGGTTGCGCGACCGCCAGTCGCGGCTGATCTGGCGCCAGGTCCGCCAGAAGGCGAAGGCGCAGGCGGCGATGGTCAGCCCCATGCAGATGGCGAGGCGCGTGGCGCTCCAGCCGGCGGCGGCCTCGGCCAGCCGCTCGCGCAGCGGGTCGACCGACGACACGATGCCGCCCCGCGCCAGCGACATGGCGTCGGAGAGGATCAGCTGACGCTCGATCGGGCGCATGTCGGGGGTGGCGTCGGTCACCAGGCTCATCAGCGAGGCGTCCATCACCTGCCGGGTGGCGATGGTCGCGACCAGCAGCGTGGCGAGGCCCGCGATCAGCACCCACAGGGCGCTGTAGAGGCCATGGTAGCTCGGGCGGCTATGCAGGCCGGCGTAGTCGCCGGCTGCGATCCGAACCGCTTTCGCCGCGCCCATGTAATAGGCGAGGGCGGCGGCGGCGAAGACGGCGAGCGCCGTGAAGAGCAGCATCCGTTGGCTCCGGGTGGCTGGGTCCGGGAACTGGGACCGGGTGTCCAGGGTCGCCGGCGCGCGAAAGCCGCGCCCGGCCTGGCCGCCGGCGGGGGTCGCCGCGGCCGGAATTTCGGATGGAAAGGCCGGGGGCGGATGCCGCCCCCGGCCCGATGATCACGCTTCCTGCCCGGCGACGCCGGAACGGGCGCGCCGGATCACTTCAGATCGGCGAGGGTCAGGTTCTTGAGGTTCATGACCGCGGCGGACTGGGCATGGAACTTGTCGGCCGGCAGCGGGATCAGGCCCTTGTCGGCCAGGTAGCCCTCGTCGCCCGCGGCGGCGTCCGAGATGAACTCCGCGACATATTCCATCATGCCCGGGATCACGCCGACATGCGCCTTCTTCACGTAGAAGAACAGCGAGCGGGACACGGGGTAGGAGCCGTCGGCGATGGCGTCGAAGGACGGGGCGACGCCGTCGACCTTGGCGCCCTTCAGCTTGTCGGCGTTCTGATCGAGGAACGAGTAGCCGAACACGCCCAGCGCGCTCGGGTTGGCCTCGAGCTTGGAGACGATCAGGTTGTCGTTCTCGCCGGATTCGACATAGGGGCCGTCCTGACGGATCTCCTTGCCGGCCTTGCCGCAGTCGTCACGCCCGGCCGACTTGCAGCCGTGCTCCATCACCAGCTCCTCGAAGGCGTCGCGGGTGCCCGAGGTCGGCGGCGGCCCGAGGACCTCGATCTTGATCGCCGGCAGCGACGGATCGATCTCGTTCCACATGGTCGGCTTGGGGCCTTCGGCGGCGAGCGCCTGCCACAGCTGGTCGCGGGTCACGCTGAACACCGGGGCGTTCTTGGCGTTGGCCACGACGATGCCGTCGAAGCCGACCACGACCTCGGTGATCTCGGCCACGCCGTTGGCCTGGCAGGTCTCGAACTCGGAGGCCTTCATGCGGCGCGACGAGTTGGTGATGTCGGGATTGTCGACGCCGACGCCGGCGCAGAACAGCTTGAGGCCGCCGCCCGAGCCGGTGGACTCGATCACCGGGGTCTTGAAATCGGTGCTGCGGCCGAACTGCTCGGCGACCGCGGTCGCGAACGGGAACACGGTCGAGCTGCCGACGATGCGGATCTGGTCGCGGCTCTGGGCCGAGGCGGCGCCGGCGGCCAGGATGCCGGCGGCGGCCAGCGCGATGAGGTTGGTGGCTTTCACGGGTCTCTCCGTTTTGCGTCAGGGTCCTGCCGGGCGCTGCGAGGCCGCGGAAGGTCTGCCGAGGTGGTAGCACCCCGCGCCGCGCGTTTAATCTCAAACCGGCTAAGGTTTTATGACAGTCCAACACGCTGATAACAGAAAGGAATTCCGGACGCTGTTCGAACTTCGCGAAAAACGGCGTCACAAACGCTCAGCCGCGGCGGGGCGCCGCGGCTGAGCCGTCAAGTTCATGCAATGCTAGACAAATTCGCGACAAGTAGATCCCATTCGGGCTTCACCCGGGCCTGGTTCGCCGCCTTGATGTGCCCGAATCCCTTGATCTCCAGCGGCAGGGAAAGCGCCTCGCGGCAGGTGTATTCGGTGGCGGGTTTCAGCTTGGCCGCGACCAGATCGACCAGCGCGAAGGTCTCGCCGACCAGCGCATGTTCGGACTTCCGCTCCTCGGTCCGCCCGAAGACGTCGAGCGGGGTGCCGCGCAGCCCCTTCATGCCCGAGAGCACGCCGAAGGCCTTCTGCACCCAGGGCCCGAACGCCTTCTTCTTGGGGCGTCCGGTCAGCGGATCGGTCTTCGCCAGGAACGGCGGCGCCAGCCAGGTGGAGACCTTGGCGTCCGGCGCGTAGTCCCGGCCGAGCTGGGCGAGCCAGTCCGGATGGCGATGCAGGCGAGCGACCTCGTATTCGTCCTTGATCGCCATCGACTTGTGCAGCGCCCGCGCGGCGAGCCGCGACAGGTCCCGGCGGCCAGGCCAGGCCGCCTCCTCCGCCGCCTCCACCTTGGCGAGCGCCGTGCGGAACTTCCGGGCGTAGCGGGCGGACTGATAGTCGGTCAGGTAGGCCTCGAAGCGCGCGACCAACGCGTCGTAGTCCTCGGTCAGCCAGGAGGGCAGCTTCTTCTCGCCCGCCGCCGTCTCGGCCCGCGCCGGATCATGCGCGATCCAGCGCCCCCAGCGGAAGGCGGCGAGGTTCATCTCCACCGCCGCGCCGTTGAGCTTGATCGCCCGCTCGATCGCCTCGGGCGTCACCGGCAGCGCGCCGGCCTGGGAGGCGACGCCGACCAGCATCAGGTTCGCGCCCATGCCGTCGCCGACCAGCGCGGTCGCCAGATGCTTCACGTCCTGCACCACCACCCGGCTTTCGCCCAGATGCTGGGTCAGCCGGGCGGCGAGCTGGCCCGCGTCGGGCCGCGCGTTGGGGTCCCTGGCGAACATCGGCAGCGGCTCGACCTCCGCATTGGCGACGGCGCGGCCTTCCGCCGGATCCAGCAGGGCCAGCGCGTCGTCGCCCGCCCCCACCAGCATGTCGCAGGCGAGCAGCAGCTTGCCCTTGCCCCGGCCGACCCGCGCCGGGCGGTCGTCGATGGGCAGCGGGCCGATCTGAAGATGCGATTGCACCGCGCCGTTCTTTTGCGACAGCCCGGTCTGGTCGAGCGCCAGCGAATGCAGCCCCTCCAGCCGCGCCGCCATGCCGAGCACCGCGGCCACCGTCACCACCCCGGTGCCGCCGATCCCGGTGATCAGCGCGCCCCAGTCGGCGGCGGCGGCGATCGCGGGTTCGGGCAAGGCCTCTTCCGGCGGGTGCACGCGGATGCCCTTCTTGCCGACCAGCGGATCGGCCTCGACCCCCTCCACCGTCACGAAGGAGGGGCAGAACCCCTCCACACAAGAGTAATCCTTGTTGCAGGCGGTCTGGTCGATGCGCCGCTTCACCCCGAAGGGGGTGTCGAGCGGCTTCACCGCCACGCAGTTCGACTGGATCCCGCAATCCCCGCAGCCCTCGCAGACCAGCGGGTTGATGACGACGCGCTTGGGCGGATCGGCGAACTTGCCCCGCTTGCGCCGGCGACGTTTCTCGGCGGCGCAGGTCTGGACGTAGAGGAGAACGGTGGTCCCTTCCTCCTCCCGCAGCTGGGTCTGGACCAGCAGATGCTCGGCCCGGTCGTGGAACGAGACGTTGGCGCTCGGCCAGTCCCCCGTCTCCTTCGTCGCCTCCACGTCGTCGGAGACCACGACCACCCGCTTCGCGCCGACCGAAAGCACCTGCTTGGCCATGTCGGAGGGCAGCGGCTGCCCCTCCATCATCTGGCCGCCGGTCATCGCCACGGCGTCGTTGTAAAGGAGCTTGTAGGTGATGTTCACGCCGGACGCGACGGCGGCGCGCACCGCCAGCAGGCCGGAATGGGTGAAGGTGCCGTCGCCGATGTTCTGGAACATGTGCTTGCGGCCGGAGAAATTCGCCCGGCCGACCCAGTGCATGCCCTCGGCGCCCATCTGGGTGAAGATCTGCGTCTTGGCCGAGTCGTGCATCACCGCCATGGCGTGGCAGCCGATGCCCCCGCCCGCCATCGAGCCGTCGGGCAGCTTGGTGGAGCGGTTATGCGGGCACCCGGCGCAGAAATAGGGGGTGCGCGGCGCGGTCGGCGCATTCCCGGTCAAGCGCGGGGGCGCGGGGGGCTTGGTGTCGATCAGGCCCATGCCGCAGGCCTCGCGGGAGATGACCTCGGCCACCGTGTCGGGCAGCAGCTCGCCCCAGTCCTGGGTGAGCGTCGCGCCTTGGGCGTCCAGCTTGCCGGTGATCAGCGGGCGGGGGCCGGGGAGGTTGATGAGCAGGCGGGCCAGCGCCTCCTCCACGATCCCGCGCTTCTCCTCGATCACCAGGATCTGGTCGTAGCCCTGCACGAAGTCCAGCAGGCTTTTCGGCTCCACCGGCCAGACCATGCGCATGCGGAACAGGCCGATCCCCGCGGCCGCGGCCCGGTCGGGGTCGAGGTCCAGCATCTTCAGCCCGGCCATCGCGTCGACATAGCCCTTGCCGACCGCGACGATGCCCAGCCGCTTCGCGCCCGAGGGCTGGAACACCGGCGCGTTCAGCCGGTTGGCGTAGGCGTAGTCCATGCAGGCCTGCAGCCGCACGCCGAGCCGACGCTCCTGCGCCACATAGGGCAGCAGGGTCCCGGTGTTGTGCAGCGGCAGCTCGAAGCCCGGCAGAGGCGGGTATTGAATATTCTGGGGCCGCAGCCGGTCGAGCGCCACGGTGGCGGTCGAATCCGCGGTGTCGGTGACGATCTTGAGCGACACCGCCGCCCCGGTATGGCGCGACATGGCGATGCCATGCATGCCCAGCGGCACGTATTCATGCACCGAGGACGGATAGAGCACCGGCACGTTCACATGCATCATTGCGGTTTCGGACTGATGCGCGGTGGTCGAGGATTTGGAGACCGGGTCGTCCCCCAGCAGGAACATCAGCCCGCCCCGGGCCGTGGCCCCGGCGAGCGCCGCGTGCTTGATCGCGTCCAGCGACCGGTCCACCCCCGGCCCCTTGCCGTACCAGAGCGCGAAGACCCCCTCGACCTCGGGATCGTCCGAGGCGCCCAGCGTCTGGGTCCCGGCGATGGCGGTGGCGGCGAGATCCTCGTTCAGGCCGGGATTGAAGACCACGCGGCGCTCGTCCAGCTCGGCCTTGGCGCGCATCAGCTCCATGTCGAAGCCGCCGATAGGGGAGCCGCGATAGCCCGAGACATAGCCCCCGGTTGTCCACCCAGCGTCCTTGTCGGCGTTGGCCTGTTCGATGACCAGCCGAACCAGCGCCTGCATCCCGTTCATGAGGGCGGCGCCACGGCTCACGCGATATTTGTCGGTGAGCGCGACCTGTGCGTCCAGAGGAGCCATGGGTCTCCCTCCCGTATCTGGTTTGGGTCCGCAATCCTGACTTGAGGATAGGCGCAACCCATACGGTTGCAAACGGAAAAGCCGCAGACCCGCAGGGTGAGCCTCGCGCCACGGCAGTTGCGGAACGGGCGTCGGCGGCTGGGGCGGGACCGATAATTGCCCGGAAGCGCGCCGGTCGCCCTCAATCCCCGACGCCGCCGGGTTCTGCGCGGAACATTCGTGAAATCAGGCGGGCGGATCGGTGGGCGGATCGGGTCGGTCGCTTTTCCTGGCGTCGCGCGCCGTCCGGGCCGCCCCGCGCGCCAAGGCCCCCGGTTGGCGGGGACAGGAGGCGGGCGCGACTCAGGCCGAGGGGTCGAGGCGGGCCTGCGCGCCTCCGGTCTCGGCCGCCATCCGAACCCGGGTCCGGTCGTCGGCCATCGCCCTCAACAGGCGCAGCAGCGGCGTCGTCCCGGTCCGCTCCCGACCGTAGTCGAGATTGAAGCCGAGGTCGAAGCCCGGCGGGTTGTCGCCGACCGCGTGCTGGAGCAGCGTCTCGATCTTGTCGAGCCCCTTGGCCGTGCGGGCCTCGGCGCTTTCGCCGGCCGAATAGTCCTCCCACAAGCCGAGGATCATCTCCCGCAGATCCGCCGGCAGCGGCGCGCAGAGCGTGGCCAGATCCGCCCGCTCCCGAGCCTCGCGCCCGTCGTCGGCGCGCTGGTCCACCGCCGGCACGTCGCCGGAAATCGCTTCGCCCAGGTCATGAACCAGGCAGATGCCCAGCAGCCGCAGCGGGTCGCATTCCGGCGTCTCCCGGGCCAGCAGCAGCACCATCAGGCAGAGCCGCCAGCTGTGCTCCGCCGTGCTCTCGCGTCTGCCGAGCCGCGTCGCGCCGCTGCGCAGGGTGTCCTTCAGCGCCTCCGCCCGGTCCAGAAAATCCAGGATGGCGGCGAGACGGGCGGGGTCGGAAGCGGTCATGGTCGAACTCGGGTCTGCGGCGCACCGGGCGCGGAAGGGCCGTTCCAGCAGGACCGCGCCCGCCGATCAAGCCCCCCGAAACGCGACGCGCCCGCCCAGGGTCCCCGGGCGGGCGCGAAAACGTCGTCGAACGGCACTCAGGCGCGGGCGTAGACGTCCTCGTAGCGGATGATGTCGTCTTCGCCGAGATAGGGGCCCGACTGCACTTCGATCAGATACATCGGCACCTTGCCCGGGTTCTCCATCCGGTGCACGGCGCCGAGCGGGATGTAGACGGACTGGTTCTCGGTCAGCAGCTTCACCTCGTCGCCGACCGTCACCTTCGCGGTGCCCTCGACCACCACCCAATGCTCGGACCGGTGCACATGGGACTGGAGCGAGAGCTGCCCGCCCGGATGCACCATGATCCGCTTCACCTGGAACCGACGCCCGAGGCTCAGCGTCTCATACCAGCCCCAGGGGCGGTGGAAGCGCGGAAAATCCTCGGCCTGGCCGGCCTTGTCGAGCTTGAGGGCGGCGACCGCCTCCTTCACCCGCTGGCTCTGGCGGATGTCGGCGACCAGCACCGCGTCCGCCATCGCCACGGCCACGATGTTCTCCAGCCCGATGCCCACCAGCCGCGTGCCGTCGGAATCGGTGCGCAGGAAGGTGTTCCGGCAGTCGATGGCGGTGGCGTGGCCGTGGGTCGCGACGCCGTCGGCATCCGGACCCGTCTCCCGCCACACGGTTTCCCACGACCCCAGATCGTTCCAGCCGCCGTCGAACGGCACCACGGTCAGGTTCGCCGCCCGCTCCATCACCGCGTAGTCGATGGAGATGTCCTCGCAGGCGAGGTAATCCGCCTCGCCCAGACGGAAGAAGCACAGATCCGGCGCGCCCCCCGCGACCGAGGCCTTCACCGGCGCCAGCAGCCCCGGCGCATGATCCTCGAACGCCTTGAGGATGGTGGAGACCTTGAACATGAAGATGCCGGCGTTCCACAGGAAGCGGCCGGTCGACAGCATCTCGGCCGCCGCCGCGGCGTCCGGCTTTTCGACGAAGCGCTTCAGCGGCTGGGCGCCGGCGTCGGGCGCGGTCTCCAGCTCCAGATAGCCGTAGCCTGTCTCGGGCCGGTCGGGCGTGATGCCGAAGGTCACCAGCTGACCGGCCTCCGCGGCCCCCGCCGCGGCCTCGACCGCCAGCCGGAACGCAGCGTCATCGCGGATCACGTGGTCCGACGGCGCGACCAGCATCAGCGCGTCGGGCTCGTCGGCCAGCGCCACCGCGGCGGCGAGGATCGCGGGCGCGGTGTTGCGCGCCGCCGGCTCGATCAGGATCTTCGACGCGTTGCCCCCCGCCTCGCCCAGCTGCTGGGTGGCGATGAAGCGGAAATCGGAATTGGTCAGCAGCACCGGATCCGCATAGCCCTCCCCCGAGAGCCGCTTGAGGGTGAGCTGGAACAGCGACGCCTCGCCCATCAGGGCCGAGAACTGCTTGGGATAGCTCTTGCGCGACAGCGGCCACAGGCGGGTGCCCGAGCCTCCGCACAGGATCACGGGGTAGATCTTACGGGTCATTCGCTCGCGACGCCTCCGAAAACGGGTTCCACACACATTCCCCACGGCCGCCGGAGGGGCGGCCCGGGATCGTGATAACCGCTCCCGCAGCGTGGGCAAAGCGCGAGCGCGATGGTGGGGCGGTTGGGCGCGGGTCAGAAGCGAGGTGGGCGGGAAAGGTTGATCCAGTCAAGGATCGCCGCGAGCAGATGACCCGCTTTGCGCCAAAGGGTTCCGTCCGCCGTGGCGGCCCAGAGATCGTTGCCGGCGCCCTGAAGAAACCCGGCGCTCACGGCCGCCAACCCTGCGTAGACCGCATGACGCAGCCTGATCGCGGAGAGCGCGACCGCAACTACGTCTGGCTTCGCCTTCGTGACTTCAACAATGATCTCCTCGACGGCTTCGGTAGCCGGCAGTCTGATTTCCGCGGCAAGCCTCTGGCCTGGCGGCGGCTGATTATGGCCCATTCCGCCGTGCGCAATCTGTGGGTCGTTCTCGTCAAGCTGGTTCAAAAAGGCGGCGGCAGCCTCACGCATCCTTGCAATAGCAGGCTCGATCTCTTCGGCTCTCGCACCTATTGCGATCCCATCACGCGCGCGTCTATTCAACTCTTGGGTGCTAGGAATAATTGGCAGTTGAAAGTGCACTCGCTCGGCGATCAGCCGCGCGATCTCGGCGTTGAGGACCTTCGGGACCTGGTTCCAGACCTCGTCGGGGATCAGAAGCCGCCCGCGTTCCAGCTCCCAATCTACCGACTCACCCCGAACTCGATCAAAGTACCAAGAACTCCAAAGTTCACCGGAGACGCCCGCTCTGTCGACCCTACGCTTAATTTCATCGGCAGCATTCGAAATTCCGTTGGGGAAATGACCGCCCCATAGCGGCATATGAAACGTGTGACTGAGTGCGGACGTGGGGTCGCTCAGCGCGCGCAGATCTTCAGCAAATGCGGTTGACGTGCTTTTGGAAGCTTTTTCTACAGCGTCATGTTCGTCGGCAACCAACCTGCCTGCCGCGTACCTTGCTATTCGAACCGAGTAGTCATGACACTCGACAGGGTTCGCAGCGACAGCTGCATAAGCTATTTCGAGGAATTGCCCACCGAGATTTTTTGCGGGGATGCGCCGTCCTTCAGCGATGCAAGCTTCGAGATGAACTTCGGTTTCTCGGTCGCCCAGCTTGCCAACCGAGTTCAGCATCAAAGCCGATGCAAACTTCAGTCCGGCAAGAGGACCCACATCGTCCGTATCGTGTAAAAGGCCACCCAAGCCGGAAAATGGGGCCACGCGCATCAGCGCCCGTGCGCAGAGAACCTTTTTCACCTTTAGAGGCTGCCTGGCGAGCCAAAGAGCAAGCGAGCCTCCATCGTCCATGCCAGAAGCGCTTTTGACCAATCGCCGTTCCTCCCCGCATCCACCGTGACACGGGCATGAACGGCGGGCAACGGCGCCCTCAGCTCTCGGGATGGAAATGGGCGTGGATGGTTTCGGCCAGCGCGGCGGAGACGCCGGAGACGGCCTTCAGCTCCTCCACCCCCGCCCTTGTCACGCCCTTGGCCGAGCCGAAATGCGCCAGGAGCGCCCGCTTGCGCGTCGGCCCCACGCCCGGCACGTCGTCGAGCGGGTTCTTGACCGAGGCCTTGGCCCGCTTCGCCCGATGCGTGCCGATGGCGAAACGGTGCGCCTCGTCGCGCAGGCGCTGCACGAAATAGAGCGTGGCGGAGCGGTGGGGCAGCGCGAAGGGGGCGCGGCCGGGGGCATGAAACAGCTCCTTCCCCGCGTCGCGATCCTCGCCCTTGGCGACGCCGATCAGGGTCACGTCCTCCACCCCCATCTCGGCCAGCACCCCGGCGGTGGCGGAAAGCTGCCCGGCGCCGCCGTCGATCAGCAGGAGGTCGGGCCATTGGCCGAGCTCGCGGTCCGGATCCTCCTTCATCAGGCGGGAGAAGCGCCGCTCCAGCACCTCGCGCATCATGGCGAAGTCATCGTCGGTGGCGGCCTGCCGGATGTTGTATTTGCGGTATTGCGACTTCACGAAGCCCTCGGGCCCGGCGACGATCATCGCGCCGACGGCGTGGGCCCCCTGGATATGGGAGTTGTCGTAGACCTCGATGCGCTGGGGGGGGGCGTCGAGCCCGAAGGCCTCGGCCAACCCCTCCAGCAACGTCGCCTGGGCGGAGCTTTCGGCGAGCTTGCGGGCGAGGCTTTCCTTGGCGTTGCGGAGCGCGTGTTCGACCAGCATACGACGCTCGCCGCGGATCGGCACGGCGACCTCCACCTTGCGTCCGCGACGGGCGGCGAGCGCCGCGGCCAGCAGCTCCGGGTCCTCGACCGGATCCGACAGCAGCACGCGCTTCGGCGGCTCCTTGGTCGAATAGAACTGGACGAGGAAGGCTTCGAGGATCTCGGCCGGCTCCGCGCCCGCGCCGGTGCGGGGATAGTAGGCGCGGTTCCCCCAGTTCTGGTGCGCGCGGAAGAAGAACACCTGCACGCAGGCCTGCCCGCCCTCCTGGTGCAGGGCCACCACATCGGCCTCGTCCACCGTCTCGGGGTTGATGCCCTGCACGGCCTGCACCTGGGTCAGCGCCTTGATCCGGTCGCGCAGCGCGCCGGCGCGTTCGAATTCCAGCGCGGCGGAGGCGCGTGACATCTCCTCCGCCAGCCCCTTCTGGATGTCGGAGGATTTCCCCTCCAGGAACCGCACCGCGTCGTCGACGGCGCCGGCGTAGTCCTCCTCCGAAATCCGGCCGACGCAGGGGCCGGAGCAGCGCTTGATCTGGAACAGCAGGCAGGGGCGGGTGCGGTTCTCGAACACCGAATCCGTGCAGGTGCGCAGCAGGAACGCGCGCTGCAGCTGGTTGAGCGTGCGGTTCACCGCCCCCGCCCCGGCGAACGGCCCGAAATAGCGCCCGGCCTCGCGCCGCGCGCCGCGATGCTTGGCGATCTTGGGGAAGGCATGCGCGTCGCCGACCACGATGTTGGGAAAGCTCTTGTCGTCGCGCAGCAGCACGTTGAAGCGGGGCTTGAGCTGCTTGATCAGGTTCTGCTCGAGCAGCAGGGCCTCGGTCTCGGTGTTCGTGGTCAGGAACATCATCGAGGCGGTGGCCGAGATCATCCGCGCGATGCGGGCGGTGTGCCCGGTCGGCCGCGCATAGGAGGCGACGCGCTTCTTCAGGCTGCGCGCCTTGCCGACATAGAGCACCTCGCCCTTCACATCGAGCATCCGGTAGACGCCGGGCTGATCGGGCAGGTGGCGCAGTTCGGCCTGGATCACCGCGGCGCCGGTCAGGCCGCCCTGACCGGGGAGGCGGGCGGCCCCGTCCTCGTCATAGCCACCGGATTCGGGGCCGCCGGATTCGGGCGCGTCGTCGGGCGCGCGATCGCGCGCACCCGCATCCGACGCAGCGTCGCCTTGTGCCGGCGGCGGGACGGAATCGGATGGGTCTGGATCTGCGTCTGGCGGGGTCATGAGTCGGGCTCTCGGCTAGAACAGCGGACCGGCGAGTTCAAGCGTGAAGGAGTCCACCGAAACTGTGGATAAGTCTGTAGGCAACTCTGAATGAAATGCGCTTCCCTTTGACGGCAAAGGCCTTTCATCGGGTTGATACTTTTTTAAGCAATTTTGCAAACGCCTGATTCGCAACGTAAAAATAACTCGAAACCGGGTCTTCTTGATTCCGTTGACGTTTTCGCGACGATGGCGCGACGTAAACCGCGACGCGTGGACAACATGCGCGTCACGCGGCCGTCGATCACCCCTGGCGCGGCGGTGGAAATCCTTTCCTCCCGTTAGGGTTGTTCGCCATCACTCCACGCCCTGCACATCCGGCGTGCGCCATCCCAGGTGCTGTCCGCCGTCCAGCGCGACCATCTGGCCGGTCAGCGAGTCGGCCGAGAGAATCCATCTCAGCGCCGCGCAGACCTCGGCGGTGGAGCCGCCCCGTTCCAGCAGCACGGCGCGACGCTGGCCGTCGAAATGCTTCTCGCTCTGGCGGTCGCCCTGCAGGGTCGGGCCGGGGCCGATGCCGTTGACCCGGATGCCGGGCGCGAGCCCCTGCGCCGCCGTTCGCGTGAAAGCCCAGAGCGCGGCCTTGGCGAGCGAGTAGGTCATGAATTCCGGCGTCGGCTTCCATACCCGCTGGTCGATCATGTTGACCACGCAGGCGGTGGCGCGCGCGAAGCCCTCTTCGTCGGTCGCCGGCCCGGGCGCCTGGGCGGCGAAGGCCTGGGTCAGCATGAAGGGCGCGCGCAGGTTCGACCCCATGGCCCGGTCCCAGCTGGTCCGCGTGGCGGAGGCCAGCGTGTCATGTTCGAAGATCGAGGCGTTGTTGACCAGCAGGGTCAGCGGCCTTGCCAGCGCCTCGGCGGCGCGGGGGACGAGGGCGGCGGTCGCGGCCTCGTCCAGCAGGTCGGCGCGCAGCACCACGGCGCGGCGGCCGAGCCCGCGGATCTCGTCCGCCACCGCCTCGGCGCCCTCGGTCGAGGTCATGCAGTGCAGCGCCACGTCCCAGCCGGCCCGGCCCAGATCGCGGGCGATGGCCGCCCCGATCCGCCGCCCGGCCCCGGTGACGAGCGCCGCCCCCGGCGGCACGCCCGCCGCGCGATCCACATCCGAAGCATCCGCGTCCGGCGCGACGCCGCCCATTTGAGAAGTCATCGATAGCCCCCCGGCTGCTGCGCGCGCCGGTCCCGCGTCAGACCGGACCTCCGGTCAGGGCGAAGCCGACATAGGCGACATAGACCGCGATCATCACGGCGCCAGCCGTCCGGCCGAGCACCATCTTGCCGCAGATGAAGGGCGCGATCACCAGGGCGCTGGCCAGCATCACCCAGAGGTCGATGCGCAGCAGGCCCGGCGGGACCTCGAGCGGGCCGAAGAAGCTCGCCACGCCCATGATCGCCAGAATGTTGAAGATGTTGGAGCCGATGACGTTGCCCAGCGCCACGTCGGCCTGCCGGCGCATCGCGGCCATGACCGTGGTGGCGAGCTCTGGCAGCGAGGTGCCCAGCGCCACCAGGGTCAGGCCGATGGCGGCCTCGGACACGCCCATGGCCAGCGCGATGCCGCGCGCGCCCTCGATCAGCAGATGCGCGCCGGCGGGCAGGCCGATGAGGCCGACGCCCAGGAACAAAGCCAGCTTCCATATCGGCATGTTGGGGTCGGCGTCGGCGATCTCGTCGGGGAGGTCGTCATCGGCGTCGCCCGCCCCGGCGCAGACGCCGGCCCTGCGATGGTCCCGGGCCGCGCGATAGGCGTCGTGGAGCACCAGCGACAGGAGCCCGAGCAGCAGCAGCCCCTGCGGCCAGTCGAGCGGCCCCATGAAGCACAGGACGATGTAGACGGCCGACGCGCCGATCATCATCGCGTAATTGCGCCGGCTGTCGCAGTCGCGCGCGTCGATGGCCGAGATCACCGCCGGCACGCCCAGCACCATCAGCACATTGGCGATGTTGGAGCCCACGACGTTGCCGAAGGCGATGCCCGGCGCGTCGTCGAGCGCCGCCTGGACCGAGATCAGCAGCTCCGGCGCCGAGGTGCCGAAGGCGACCACGGTCAGGCTGACCAGCAGCGCGGGGATGCCCAGGCGAAGGCTCAGCGCCACCGCGCCGCGCACCAGCGCATCGCCGGCGCCCAGCAGGATGGCGAGACCGAGAACCGCGGCGACCAGATCCATGAACGTCCTTTCGCATCGGTTGGCCCAGCAAGCCTCGTCATATGGGCGCTGTCCGGCGAGTTGTCAGGGGGCGCGACGATCATGCCGCGAGGCGGAATGGAAAGGCGGGAACGCGGGAGTCAGTCCCGCCTGTCGGGCGGACCCCGCTTGCGCCCGACGCCGCCCAGCAGCCGCCTTATGCCCTGGCCCACGCCCGGGCCGTCGCCGGCCTTCGGGCGTCCGAAGATCATCGCCAGGGCCACCATGGCCAGCAGGAAGAGGAGCGCGAGTTTCCAGAGCATAGTCCGCTCAGGCCCCGAACCGGGACCAGGCGGCGCGGCTCTCCAGCGCCTCGATCGCGGCCGAAGCCGCCTCGGCGGCGAGGCCGGCGGAGGCGCCCGCCCCCGGCCCGCCCCCCGCCAGCCCGATGCGCCGCGCGAAGCTGCGTTTCGCGCCATATTCGCGGTAGCGGACCTTCTCGCCCAGCTTGCCCTCGAGCACCGGGCGCAGATGGCCGAGCCCGTCGGCCAGGCCCAGCTCCACCGACCGCGCCCCGGTCCAGAATTCGCCGGTGAAAAGGTCGTCCTCGGTCAGCTTCGCCCCCCGCCTGCCGCGCACATGGGCGACGAAAGCGTCGTGGATCTCGGCCTGGAGGGCCAGAAGACGGGTCACGTCCTCGTCCTTCTCCGGCTGGAACGGGTCGAGCATCATCTTGCGGGTCCCGGCGGTGTGCACCCGACGCTCCACCCCCAGCTTGCCGATGGCCTCCTGGAAGCCGAAGCCGGCGGAGATCACGCCGATGGAGCCGAGGATGGACGACGCATCCGCCCAGATCTCGTCCGCCGCGCAGGCGAGCCAGTAGCCGCCCGAGGCCGCCACGTCCTCGCAGAACGCGTAGACCGGGATCTTCTTCGCCTCCGCCAGCCGGCGGATGCGGGCGGCGATCAGCGCCGATTGCACCGGCGAGCCGCCGGGCGAATTGATCGCCAGCGCCACCGCCGCGGGTTTCGCGGCGAAGGCGGCCTCGATCGGCTCGGCCAGACCCGCGTCGGACAGCGACGACGACATGCGCCCCGGCATCCCGATGGGGCCGTAAAGGCGCAGCACGCTGACGCGGGGGGCGCGCCGGGCTGCGATGAAGGCGCGGAAAGGTCTGCGAATGTCCATCGTTGTCATCTAGAGGCGAGGAGGGTCCGGGACAACCGCCCCTGCGCGCGGCGCGGCCGGTTGGCGCGGCGGCGCCACGGTCGCGCGCTTCCCCACCCTCCGCCCGCGCGGATCGCTTGTGCGGCGGCCCGCATCGACTATCATGCGCGTCCCGGACCCGAGGCGCGCGCTGCGTCGCCGACGGGGCCCGCCCTGCGCCGTTCCAGACCCCGCAACCGTGCCCGGAGCCCGAATGACGTCCCACGTGATGACCCGCGAGGAGCTTCTCACATCGGAACTCGAGTCCTTCCGGGCCGAGCACCGTGACCTGGACGCGGCCATCGACGCCATGCAGGCCAACCCGGCGACCGACCAGCTGGCGCTGAAGCGGCTGAAAAAGCGCAAGCTGGCGCTGAAGGACCGCATCAGCCGGATCGAAGACGAACTGTTTCCCGACATCAGCGCCTGACCGCCGCCCATCCGGCGCCCATGCGGGCTCGCGCGCGTGCGCGTGCGTGACAGCGTAGGCCTGAACGGCTAAGGCCGGAGAGATGCGGCGCACAGGCCGCGGCGGGCGACACGGAGGACGCGCATGGCCGAAGACCCCGAGATCGAAGACACCGGAGCGACTGAGGACGCGTCGCCCGACGAAATCCTGGACGCGGTCGAAGAGGCCGCCGGGGATGCCGCCGACGCGGTGACGCCGCTGGTCGGCATCGTCATGGGCAGCCAGAGCGACTGGGCCACGATGCGCCCGGCCCGCGACACGCTGCTGGTGCTGGGCGTGCCGCACGAGGTGCGCATCGTCTCCGCCCATCGCACGCCCGACCGGCTCTTCGACTACGCCGAGACCGCGATCGACCGCGGGTTGCGCGCGATCATCGCCGGCGCCGGCGGGGCCGCGCATCTGCCCGGCATGCTCGCCGCCAAGACCCGGATCCCGGTGCTGGGCGTGCCGGTGCGCAGCAAGGCGCTGGCCGGGCTCGACAGCCTCTATTCCATCGTCCAGATGCCCCGCGGCATTCCCGTGGGGACCTTCGCCATCGGCGAGGCCGGAGCCGCAAACGCCGCGCTTTTCGCCGCCGCGATGCTGGCCACCACCGATCCCGAGCTGGCCGAACGGCTCGACATGCTGCGCGAGGCGCAGACCGCCTCCGTGGCCGAGGAACCCGATGACCTCTGAAACGACGCCCGCCGCCCCGGTCGCTCCGATCGGTCCCGGCGGAACCGTCGGCATCCTGGGCGGCGGGCAGCTCGCCCGGATGCTGTCCATGGCCGCCGCCCGCCTCGGCCTGCGTACGGTGATCCTCGCGCCCGACTCCGAGCCCTGCGCCGGCGACGTCGCCCATCAGGTGATCCGGGCGGACTACGGCGACCCGGCCGGCCAGGCCGCGCTCGTCGCCGCCGCCGACGTGATCACCTACGAATTCGAGAACGTGCCGGTGGACGCCGCCCGCGCGCTGGAGGCGCTGGCCCCGGTCCGCCCCGGCCCGATGGCGCTGGAAATGGCCCAGGACCGGCTGACCGAAAAAGACTTTTTGGGCGGCCTCGGGCTGACCACCGCGCCCTATCGCGCCGTCTCCACCGCCGACGCGCTGGCCGAGGCGATGACCGAATTCGGGACCGCCGGCGTGCTGAAAACCCGGCGCATGGGCTATGACGGCAAGGGCCAGGTGCGGCTGGGCGGCCCCGAGGACGCGGCCGGCGCCATGGCCGAGCTCGCCGGCGCGCCCGCCATCCTCGAAGGCTTCGTGACCTTCCGGCGAGAGATTTCGGTGATCGCCGCGCGCGGGCTCGACGGCGACGTGGTGGCCTATGACCCGGTGGAGAACGTGCACGAGGCCGGGATCCTGCGCCGCACCGCCGCGCCGGCCCGGATCGACATTTCCCGGCGGCTCGACGCGGTGACGGCGGCCGGCAAGATCCTGCGCGCGCTCGACTATGTCGGCGTGATCGGGGTGGAGTTCTTCGAGACGGCCGACGGCCTCGTGGTCAACGAGATCGCGCCCCGCGTCCACAACACCGGCCACTGGACGCTGGACGCCTGCCCCGTCGACCAGTTCGAGCAGCATATCCGCGCGGTCTGCGGCTGGCCGCTCGGCGACGGGTCGCGCCACTCGGACGCGGTGATGGAGAACCTGATCGGCGACGAGGCCGACGACTGGGCCGGGCTCGCGGGCGACGCCGCCGCGCGCCTGCACCTCTACGGCAAGGGCGCCTCGCGGCCGGGCCGCAAGATGGGCCATGTCACCCGCCTGACCCCCCGCAGCTGAACCCCGAAAAGACGACGGGCGCGGCGGCCGATCCCCGGCCCCGCGCCCGTTCGCGTTTCAAGCCGGCCTTTCGCCCGCCTCAGCCCCGGTGCCCGCCGCCGAGCCGGCGGCGGATGAGCGCCCGCAGGCTCCAGAACGACCGGCGCGAGGCGCGCGCGGGGCGAAAGGCGTCGGGCGGCGCCGGCGCGCGGGTGGCGGTGAAGATCGTCGCGGCCATCACGGTGAACATGGTCGGGCCTCCTGTCAGGCGTTTCGGTCTGGCGTCGCGGGCCGACGTTCCGGTCCGGTTTCGCGTTGCCCCTCATCTGCGCCTTCCGCCCCGGGATTGCGACTCAGGAATCCTTTTCATATGTAACCTGAAGTTACAGACCAACCCGGAGCCCTCCCGCCCGGGCCCGTCGCCGGAGCCCGCCCATGCCGCCGCTTCCCTCCCTCGCCGCCCTGCGCGCCTTCGAGGCCGCGGCCCGCACCCTCTCCTTCTCCGAGGCCGGACGGGAGATGAACGTCTCCCACGCCGCCGTCGCCCAGAACGTGCGCAAGCTGGAAGGGGAGCTCGGCCGCGCGCTGATCGCCCGCTCGGGCCGCGGACTGGCGCTGACCGCCGACGGGGCGCTGCTCGCCCGCGGGCTGTCGGAGGGGTTCGCGACCATCCGCGCCGCGCTCGACCGCTTCGCGCAGGACGACGCCGCCCGGCCGCTGCGCATCACCATGACCCCCAATTTCGCGGTCGGCTTCCTGATCCCCCGCCTCGGCAGCTTCCGCGCGGCGCATCCCGAGATCGCGCTGGACCTCGACCCCTCCGCCCGGCTGACCGATCTCGGCCCTGGAGGGCCGGATCTCGCCATCCGCTACGGCGACGGCGACTGGCCGGGACTGGAGACCGAGCTGCTGATCGCCGCCCCCAAGGTGATCGTCGCCGCCCCAAGCCTGATCGTCGGCCGCCCGGTGACCCGGCCCGAGGATCTGCTCGCCCTGCCCTGGCTGCAGGAGCAGGGGACGGAGGAGATCCGCGACTGGCTGGCCACCCGCGGCGTCGCTGGCGCGCACGGGGCTGGGGGCGCGATGCTGCCGGGCTACATGCTCTATCCGGCGCTGCTGGAGGGGCAAGGCTGCGCGCTGGCCGGCAAGGTGTTCGTGGCCGACGACATCGCCGCCGGGCGTCTTGTGCGCCTCTTCGAGGACGAGGATCCCGAAGGCCGGCTCGGCTATCACCTGACCCGCCGCCCCGGCCCGCCCCGCCCGGCGCTGACCGCCTTCATGCGCTGGCTGCGGCGCGAGGCGCCCGGCGCCTCCGACGCCATGTCGCTGATCGGACGGCCCTGACGGGCCGCCGCCCGACCCCGACCGACCCCGCCCGCCCTTGCCGGGACCGGCGCGCGCGTCTAGCGTCGCGCCCTCGCCTCGGATCGCCGAATCCGACGCCTCCCAGAATTCGACGGCCGGAGCCCCGGACATGAGCGACGACGACAACGACTTCTCGACCACCACCGTATCCGCCGGCCAGCTTCGCTCGATCATCGAGCGCATCGAGCGGCTGGAGGAGGAGAAGAAGGAGGTCGCGGAGCAGATCAAGGAAGTCTACGCCGAGGCCAAGGGCAACGGTTTCGACGCCAAGATCCTCCGCAAGATCGTGGCCCTGCGCAAGAAGAAGCCCGAGGAGCGCTCCGAGGAGGAGGCGATGCTCGAGCTTTACATGAACGCGCTGGGCATGCTGCCGGGCTGAGGCCCGGGCGCGCCGACCTGAAACGGCCGCCCGGCGCGGCGGCCCCCCCCCGATCGATCTTCCCCCGCCCCGGCCTCGCCGGGCGCGGGTTTTCTTCGCGCGCATCGCCTGCATTTTTTCGTGGACGGACGGGATTTGATCGCGCATGATTCCAACAGGTTCAACAACACGGAAGGAGGTGGTCTGATGTCGAGTGGGATGTTGGAGCAGAAAGTCGGGTCGGCATTCGGGCCTCGCGAATAGCGAGCAGCCTCCATTCCGATGGCCCAAACGCCCGGGACGCTTCGTTCCGCCCGTTTCTGGTTCCACGGCTCACGGGGACCGCGGTTTAGGCCGCGGTCCTTGCTTTTTAGGGATGCATCCCCGATTTTCGTCCCCGGTTCGGTCCGACGCTCCCGCATCGACCGGCGCGATGCGCCCGGCGCCCCCGGTCCAACGCCGCGCGGGCGCGACCGTGCGGCAGGCGCCGAGGTCGACGCGCGGCCTTGTTCCGCCGGGGTCGCCCGGTGCAGGCTGGGCGGCGCGAACCCCGCCCCCGCCTGAACCGGAAAAGCCTGAATCCCCGCCATGCTCCGCGTGACCGACGCCGTCTCCATCGCCGACTGGGAACTGACCGAAAGCTTCATCCGCGCCTCCGGCCCGGGCGGGCAGAACGTCAACAAGGTCTCCACCGCCGTCGAACTGCGCTTCGAGGCCGCCCGCTCCCCCCACCTGCCCGCCGACGCCAAGGCCCGCCTGCGCCGCCTCGCCGGGCGGCGCTGGACCGAGGAGGGCGCGCTGATCATCCGCGCCGAGACCCACCGCTCGCAGTCCCGCAACCGCGAGGACGCCCGCGACCGGCTGGCCGAGCTGATCCGCAAGGCGCTGGAACGCCCCCGGCGCCGCATCGCCACCAAGCCGACGCTCGGCTCCAAACGCCGCCGCCTCGCCGCCAAGACCCAGCGCGGAGAGGTCAAATCGCTCCGCCAGGCGCCTGGCCAGGACGAATGACGACCGCCTCTGCGGCGGCGTGCGCTTCGCGATGGCCGAACCGCTCGGCGCCGCCGTCGACGTCTCGGCCGCGGCCGCGGCCTTCGAGCTCACCCGCGGCGCAGCCTCGGCCTTCGCCGTGGTCCCGGACGCCGGATCGCCCATCATGCGGCATTTCTGCCCGAATTGCGGTTCGCCGCTCTGGTCCTCTTCGCCTGCCGACCCGGATAGGGTCTATGCGAAGGCGCGCGCTTGACGATCCCGACCAGGTCGGCGACCGCAACCGGGCTGGCGCCGGAAAGACGCGCCCGGCGAAATTCGCCGCGCAAGCGATTGACCGGGCGAACGTTCCGCCGCTAATTCCCGCCGGTCGGGGCTGAGGAGGCATCGCCGTGCAGCTCGTGCTGCGCATGAACGGTCTGGTGGCGGTGCTGGTGGGCTTGATCATGCTGATCCCCGCCGCTGCCGACACGAGCCATGCGCGGCCGTTCCTGATGGCGTCCTTCCTGTCGATGACCCTCGGCGCGCTGGTGGCCATCGCCGCCCAGCGCCCCGACTACAGCGGGTTCCGCGCCCGCCACGCCTTCACGATGACCACGTTCGCCTGGCTGACCGCGGCCTCCGTCGGCGCGGCCCCCCTGCACCTTTCGGGGCTGAGCGTGACCGATGCGTTCTTCGAGGCGATGTCGGGCCTCACCACCACCGGCTCCACCGTGATGAACGGCCTCGACGACACCGCGCCGGGCATCCTGGTCTGGCGGGCCATGCTGCAATGGATCGGCGGCATCGGCATCATCGTCACCGCCATCGCGGTGCTGCCGATGCTGCGGATCGGGGGCATGCAGCTGTTCCGCTCCGAAAGCTCCGACACCGCGGACAAGGAGCTCGGCTCCGCCGCCCGCTACGCCGGCGCGACGCTGTGGATCTATGTCGCCCTGACCCTCGCCTGCGCCCTCGCCTACGAAGTCGGCGGCATGAATGGCTTCGACGCGGTGCTGCACGCCATGTCCACGGTGTCCACGGGCGGCTTCTCCACCTATGACGCCTCGCTCGGCCATTTCGACGACAGCTTCATCATGGTCACCGCCACCGTGTTCATGCTGTCGGGCTCGATCCCGTTCGTGTGGTATCTGCGGGTATGGAACAAGGGGCTGTGGCGGTCGGAGCAGGTGGGGATCTACTTCGCCTCGCTCGCCGCGATCATCCTCGGGATGGCGGCATGGCTGACGCTGACCGGCTACGCGGACCCGCTCGACGCGCTGCTGCGCGTGGCGTTCAACGTGGTTTCGGTGGTCACCACCACCGGCTTCGCCACCGAGGACTACACCGCCTGGGGCGCGGCCCCGGTGACGGTGTTCCTGATCGTGACGGTGTTCGGCGGCTGCACCGGCTCGACCTCCGGCGGGCTCAAGGCGATGCGGCTGATCCTGACCGCGAAGGCGATGTTCGCCGACCTGCGCCGCACGCTGAGCCCCAACATGGTCGCCCCGATTCGCTACGAGGGCCGGGTGGTGGGCGACGAGACGCTGATTTCGGTCGTGTCGTTCTGCACCATGTTCCTGATCACCTTCGGCGTGGTCGCGGCGCTGCTGGGCATGCTGGGGCTGGATCTGCTGACCGCGATCAGCGGGGCGGCGACGGCGCTGGCCAATGTCGGCCCCGGCATCGGCGACGTGATCGGACCGGCCGGCAACTTCTCCACGCTGCCGGTGGCGGCGAAATGGGTGCTGGCCATCGCCATGCTGCTGGGCCGGCTGGAGATCCTGACCGCGCTGATCCTGCTGACCCCCGGCTTCTGGCGCAGCTGAGCCTTTCGGGCCGCAGGCGGGCCCGCCCCGCAAGAAACGCGCCGCGCTTCGGCGGCGGCAGCCCTGCGAGAGCCGGCCCCCGCAGCTTCGGCGGAGGCGCGCCACCCTCCGCCTCCGGGCGCCGGAGGAAAAGAGCCGCCGTGTCGAGCGCGCCGGGGCGCCCGCGTCGACCTCCGGGAGGGTGTGCGCGGCCAGCGATAGCCGTGTCGCACCGCGGAGGCGAGATGGCCGGGCAGCGGAAATCGATAAAATTCTACGGATCCAGCGTCGCCGCCCGCCGCCGGTGCGAAGCGCGTGGCGGCGAAGATCCGGGCGCGGTAGGCTGGTTCGCATGACAACACCTGACGCCGCCCCGCTGCCGCTCGACCCCAACCTGTCCGCGGGCCCCGCCGCGCCCGGCTCCGGACCGGACTGGGATGCGCGCTACGCCGCGTCCCAGGGCGGGCTCTTCGGCGAGACGCCCAACATCTGGCTGCGCATGGCGCTGGCCCGGCCGGGACCGGCCCCGGTCTCGGCCCTGCTGATCGCCGATGGCGACGGGCGCAACGGCGCCTGGATGGCCACGCAGGGGCTGTCGGTGACCGCCTTCGACCTCTCCTCCGAAGCGACCCGCCGGGCCGAGGCGCGCGACCGCGCCGCCGGGGTGCGGGCCGAACGCTTCGCCGCCGACGTCATGACCTGGACCCCGGACGGGCGGGTCTGGGACCTGGTGGCGCTCGTCCACCTGCAGGGGCCCGAGGGGCTGCGCCGGGCCGCCTTCTCCGCCGCCGCCGCGGCGCTGGCGCCCGGCGGACGGCTGGTGCTGGAAGGCTTCGGCGGCGAGGGCGGCGGCCCCGGTCCCGAACGCACCGCCCAGCGCTGGCAGGACGTGGAGGTGGAGGCCTGGACCGCCGCCGCCGGCCTCGTGGTGAAGGAGCTGCTGGAGGGGACCGTGACGCTCGACGAAGGGCCGCGCCACCAGGGGCCGGCCCGGATGCTGCGCCTGATCGCGCGGCGCCCGTAGGGGCCGGCCCTCAGACCTCGAGCAGATCCATGACCCCGGCGATCACCAGCCGGGCGGCGAGCGCGCAGAGGATCCAGGTCAGGATCCGGTGAAACCGCGCGTCGTCCGACCTGATCAGCAGCCGCTTGCCGACCAGCGTGCCGGCGAGCCCGGTCGCGGCCATCGCCAGCACCGGGACCAGCCACGGCCCGAAGGCGAAGCCGAGCAGCCCGAAGGCCATGACCTTGATCAGGTGCTGCCCGGTCATCATCGCGGCATGGGTCGCGACATGGGACAGCCGGTCGAGCCGCAGGGTTTTGACATAGGCCGCCACGAAGGGGCCGGTGGCGCCGAAGAACATGGTCAGCAGGGTGGAGACGAAGCCGGCGGGCGCGGCGGCGCGGGCGAGCGCGGCGGGCGGGCTCGCCAGCGCCGACCAGGCCACGAACACCCCCACCCCGATCGCCACCGCCGGCCCCGGCAGCGCCACCGAAACCGAGCCGCCCAAGCCCGCCCCCAGCACGGCGCCCGCCAGGAACGGCAGCAGCTTTTCGGCGCGCACATGGGCGGCCAGGGCTGCGGCGCGCCCGGCATTGGAGGCGAGCTGCACCAGCCCGTGCACCGGGATCAGCGCCGCGGGCGGGATGACCGAGGCGAGGATCGCCAGCATCGCCACCCCGCCGCCCAATCCGAAAGCGGCGGTGAGGAACGACGTGGCGAAGCTCGCCGCCGCGATCAGCCCGAAAGCGGCGGGGGAGAGCTCGGGCGGCAGGACGAAGAGATCGGCGATCATCGCAGAGGTCCGGCACGGAGGCGGGGCGGCTCGCCCGCCTCTCCCATCCCCCCGGCGTCGCGTTCGCGTCAAGCGTTTCGCAGGCCGCGCGACGCCCGATGCGCGCGTGGCGGCGGGGCGCTCGCGCGGCGTTGGACCGGAGGCGCGGATGGGCAGGGGCCCGACGGAGCCGGTGGGACCAAGACCGAGCCCGCAGCCGCCCCCGCCGAAATCCATGCCCCTGCGCCGACACTGGAGACGCCCCCGCCGGGCGACCCGCCGCCCCGCGCCGCGGGCGGGACGTGGCCGTCGGCGCGACCTCGACGCGGCGCCCGGCGCAGGCGGCGCGATGTCAGACCTTCGCCCGCTCCAGCATCGCGATCAGCGCCGGCAGGTCGGCGACCGTGTCGATCACATGATCGGCCCCCGCGCCGCGCAGCGCCTCGGACGCGCGCGCGCGCAGGCGGTCCCGCTCCGGCCCCGGCAGGGCCGCCAGATCGTCCGGGGTCAGCCCCACATGGTTGCCCGACATCGCCACGCCCACCGTGATCGCGCCGACCGCCACGCCCTCGGCGATGCCCGGCTCGGTGTCGTCGACCTTGATCACCGCGCCCGCGTCCGAAATCCCCATCAGCTCCATCGCCCGCAGCATCTGGCCCGGCCCGGGCCGCCCCTCGGCCACGTCGTCGGCGCAGACCACGCAATCGGGCGCGTAGCCCTGCGCCGCCGCCGCCGGCAGCACGCGGGCCATGATCGAGCGCGTGTAGCCGGTGGTCGAGCCCACCGCCACGCCCCGCGCCCGCAGCCCGTCATAGGTCGCCTTGGCGCCGGGGATCAGGGCGGCGTAGCGGGGCGCGACCTCCTCGTTCATCGGCACGAAGATCTCGTAGAGCGCATCGACGTCGGCCTCGGTCGGCGCGCGGCCATGCGCGGCCTCCCACTGCTTGCGGATCCCGCTCAGCGCCATCATCGCCTGGATATGCGCGCGCTTCGGCCGTCCCATCGGTCCGCGGGCGTCGGCGATGGTCGCCTTGATCCCGAAACGCGAAAACGCCTCCACGAACACGCCCATCGGCGCGAAGGAGCCGAAGTCGATCATCGTGCCGGCCCAATCGAACACGGCGGCCTGGAGTTTCATGGCGAGGGTCCTCTTTGGGGTCAGTCGAAGAGCGCGGCGACGGTCTCCTCGCCGATGGCGAAGCCGGTGGAGGCGCCGCAGCCGGCGGTGACGATCACCACCCGCGTGGCCGCGTCCGGCGCGTCGGTCAGCCGCCAGCGGCCCGCGTCCTTCCCTGTCGCGGAAGCGTAGGTGCCAAGCCAGCGGTCGGTGGTCCGCCAGGGGCCCAGCGCCAGCGTCGCCTCCATCTCCTCGGTGATCAGGTCGTCGACCGACTGGGGCGCGAGGGGGTCGGGGGTGGCGGAATAGTGGTGACTGTCGCCGACCACCAGCGAGCCGTCGGCCGAGCGCACCACGATCAGGTGCACGCCGTTGGCCCGCTGGCCGGGCTGCTCGGCGTCCAGCCGGGCGGCGAGCGCCGCCGCCTCGGGCAGTTCGGCATACCCAAGATACCGCGCGAGACCGAGATCGGACATCACCGCCGCCTCCAGTTTCACGGGGGTTTCGGGGCGGACGCGGAGCATGTGCAGCTTGCAGCGGGTGAGCTCGTAGGCGGCGAGCCGCTCCGCGAACGGCCCGGTATAGTCGTCGCCGGGGCAGAAAATGACGGCCTCGGCGTGAATCGGGCCGGCGGAGGTTTCCAGGCGCGGCGTCTCCACCCCGTGCACCTCGACGCCCCAGCGGAACTCGACGCCGTGGGCCTCGGCCAGCCACCGGGCCAGCGCGGGGAGCGCGTCGCGGCTCTCCACGCGAAGCTCCAGCGGCGACCACAGGGCGCCGGTGACGGCGGCGGCGATCGGGGCGCGCTCGGCCGCCTCGGCCAGCGTCAGGCGGCGACAGGCGGTTTCGCGGGCCATGTCGGTGGCGAGATAGGCGTCGATCACCGCCTCCGCCTCCGGCCGGCGGGCGGTGACCATCATGCCCTGGTGGATCACCGGGATGCCGGCGGCAGGGGCGACTTCGGCCCAGACCTCGCGCGTCCGACGCGCCAGCCCCCAGCAATCGCCCGCTTGCTGGCCGTTGACGGTCACAAACCCGAAATTGCGGATCGAGGCGCCGTTGGACTGCGCGCTCCGGTCGATCACCACCACCCGCTTGCCGCGCCGGGCCGCGGCCAGCGCATGGGCGAGGCCGAGGATCCCGCCCCCGACGACGGCGACGTCATAGGTCATGCGGACACGCTCATTCGTATTTTTCGAGAAACGCCTCGACCGGGAGGCTGCGGAAGTCGTCGAGCGTATAGCGAAGCCGCTGGTGATCCCAGTCCCACCACGCGAGCGCCTGGAGCCGATCCGCGATCCCGTGTGGGAACCGCCGCTTGATCTCCGCCGCCGCGACGCCGCCGACGATGGCGTAGGGGGCCACGTCCTTGGTCACCACCGCCCCGGCTGCGACGATGGCGCCGTCGCCGACGGTCACGCCCGGCATGATGATCGCGTTGTAGCCGAACCAGGTGTCGTGGCCGACGGTCACGCCGTTGCGGCGACGCGCCTCGAAGACCTCCGCCTCATCCTCGGCGTCGTCCCAGTAGTTCGAGGCGCGATACATGAAGTGATGCAGCGAGGCGCGCTGATACGGATGGTTGGTCGGGCAGATCCGGCAGCCCGACGCGATGTTGGCGAATTTCCCGATGCGCGAATAGGCGATCTCGTTACGCCCGGCGCAATAGGAATAGTCGCCGAAATCCACCTCCAGCAGCGAGGAGCCCGCCATGACCTCGGTGTAGCGGCCGAGGCGCGAGTTCAGCACCTGGCTGGTCGGGTCGACCCACGGGGTCTCGGACAGGCGCGACATCAATGCTCTCCCTGCGCTCCGCCCTGTATCAGGCGGCGACGCAGCCAGCTCGACGCTGCGTCCATGGCGAACACCACAAGAATGGTCAGGATGATGATGTAAAGGGTGTTCTCCCAGTCGCGCGAGGTGCGCATCGTCTCCACCAGCATCAACCCGATGCCGCCCGCGCCGAGCGCGCCGATGACGGTGGCCGAACGGGTGTTCGATTCGAGATAGTAGAGCACCTGGGAGACGAAGACCGGCAGGATCTGCGGGATCACCCCGAAGCGGTAGCGCTGCAGGCGGCTGGCCCCGGTGGAATGCACGCCCTCCACCTGCTTGTCGTCGACATTCTCCAGCGCCTCGGAGAACAGCTTGCCGAGCGAGCCGGTGTCGGTGAAGGCGATGGCCAGCGCGCCGGTGAGGGGGCCGAGGCCGAAGGCCCGGATGAAGATCAGCGACCAGATCAGCATGTCGATGCCGCGCAGAAGGTCGAAGCCCCGGCGCACGAAGAAGCGGATCCCCTGGCTCGGCGTGAAGTTCGACGCGGCGAGGAAGGCCAGCGGCAACCCGACGAAGGCCGCGACCAGCGTGCCCAGCACCGCCATCATGATCGTCTCGAGCAGCGCCTGGAACACCTCGCCATGCTGCCAGCCGGGATTGCCGCGGAACTCTTCGAAGATGAAGGCGGCGTTGGACATCGCGGGGTCGAGGCGCTCCGACGACCAGGCCAGCGCCCAGACCTCGCCGGCCGAGAACCCGCTGAGCGGCGAGCGGAAGTCGAACCAGAAATTCTCCCAGCCCCAGAAATAGCGGTGGACCTCCACCTTGGCGGACGAGACCTGGATGCGCTTGCCGATGCTGGGACGGGCGTCGAATTTCTTCTCGGACAGGTTGAGCCAGTCGGGGACCGGGCCGGGGGGCAGCGTGGCGCTGACGGAGCGGTCGGCCGCCTCCACCCGGATCAGGCCGTAGCCGGGCGCGTCGATGGTCACCAGCGGACCCGCCATCGTCACCCGCCAGCCGTCCCCGAGATCGATGTCGAGCGCCTGCTCGCCGGCCGGGGTCTGGCCCAGCGGACGCACCCAGTCGGGATAGGTCCCCTCGGCCCAGGTGGCGCTGCGCTCGCCCTCCACCGCGATCGCGAGGCCGCCGCGGCGCAGATCCTCTTCGACATGAACCTTGTGCATCACCGCGTCGGTGGCCAGCAGCGCCGCCCGGTCGGGCTTGGCCGAGGCGACCAGCCCGCTCATGTCGAAGGCGACCCAGGCGTAGCCCAGATAGACGACGGCCAGCGCCGGGGCGGCCATGGTCAGCAGCATCCGCCGGCGCACATGGGCGGCGGCGCGCCCGACGCGGTCCTCGCCCCCGGCCTCGGTCTGCGCCTCGCTCTCCTCGCCCTGCCCGGCCTTGCCGGCGAGCTTCGCCCGGCCCCAGGACGACAGCTGGTCGATCAGAAAGATCGAGGTCACCAGCAGCACGAACAGCGCGATGGTCTCGTCCCCCGCGCCCTGGCCCCAGCCGATGGTGCGGCTCAGCTCGCTGCCGATGCCGCCCGCCCCCACGAAGCCGAGGATGGCGGAGGCGCGCACGTTGATCTCGAGGCGCAGCAGGAAATAGCTCAGCCAGTTCGGCGCAACCTGCGGGATCACCCCATAGCGCACCCGCTGGAACCAGGAGGCGCCGGAGGCGGCGAGCCCCTCCAGCGGCTTCACGTCGATGTTCTCGTTGACCTCCGAGAACAGCTTGCCCAGCGCCCCGACGGTGTGGAAGGCGACCGCGATCATCGCGGGGACCGGCGAGGTGCCCAGCACGAAGATCAGGAAGAGCGCGATGATGAGTTCCGGAAACGCCCGCATCACGTCCATCATGCGGCGCACCGGCAGGCGCAGCCAGGCGGGCGCGCCCAGGTTGACGGTGGCGGCGAGCGACAGGACCGCCGCGCCGATCCCGCCCAGCAGCGTGGCGGCGACGGCGATGTTCAGCGTCTCCAGCAGCGCCGGCATGAAGCGCCACAGCAGGCCCGGGAAATCGGCGGCCTTCTCCCAGGTTTCGGCGAACAGCGCCGCGGGATAGTCGAAGAACTGCGTCATCCCGTTCCAGAACGACCCCGAATTCATCGAGTTCGACAGGTCGAATCCCGAGACCAGCACCGCGACCAGCAGCAGCGTCACAAGACCGGAATAGAGCTGACGGCGGCGGGTCTGGCGGACGATCTCGGATTCAAGCGCGGCGAGCGTCATCGGGGCGGCCTCGGGTCGAAAGGGAGGGGGCGGACGGAAAGAGGCCCCGGAGGATGCTCCGGGGCCTCTGGATCAGCGTGGGTCGCGGATCACTCGGACTTCGAGAGGCGGGCCGCCACGATCGACTCGTAGGCCGCGTGCGTGATCGGCATGAAGCCCTTGGCCTCGCCCGCCATCACGCCATAGGCGCATTCCGGATCCATCGAGGTCAGCGAGGCGACCAGCGCGGTCATCTTGATCTTCACGTCCTCGGGCAGGCCCTTGGCCAGCACGATCGGGCCCTCGGGGATCGGCTTGGAGGTCCAGATCTGCACCAGCTCGGACATGTCGACCAGGCCGGCGTCCACCGCCTTGCGCAGGGCGCCGGAGTTGTAGCCGTCTTCCCACTCGCCCAGACCGTCGGCCCAGGTCACGCCGGCGTCGACGTCGCCGTTGTTCACCGCGACGATGGTCTGCTCATGTCCGCCGACGAACACCACGTCCTTGAAATACTCGCCCGGCTTCATCGAATAGCCCTGCTTGGGGATCTCGATGGAGGGGATCAGGTAGCCGGAGGTGGAGTTCGGGTCGCCGAAGGCGAAGACCTTGTCCTTCATGTCGTCGAGCGAGGTGATGCCCGAGTCGACGCGGGCGAAGCCGATCGAGTAGTAGCCGTAGGAGCCGTCGGTGTTGACCTTGACCAGCACCGGCTCGACCGCATCGGGGTTGGTCACGAACACCTTGGCGTAGCCGGAGGCGCCGAGCCAGGCCATATCGAGATTGCCGCCGAGAAGACCCTCGATCACGCCGTTGTAGTCGGCGGGGGCGAAGAGCTTGGTGGGGACGCCGAGCAGCGCCTCGGTCTTCTCGCGCAGGCACTCGTTGGAGCGCATGCGGTCGGAGGCGTTCTCGCCGCCGAGCAGGCCGATGCGGAACTCCTTGATCTCCTGCGCGGAGGCGGCGGAGGCGAGGGCGGCGGCCGCGAAGGCGGCCAGGGCGATGGTCTTCATCGGGAGGATCTCCGTGAAATTCGGTCTGGGGTCGGGGGAACGAGGGCGGATCGTGCGCGGGATGCGCGCCGGTCAGCCCGTGGCGGAGACGGCGGCCGCGGCGGGGCCGCGGGCCGGCGCGAGGGCGCTGAGCGAGGTGGAGGTGGCGGCCTCCGAGAATTCGGCCCCCGCCCCGTAGATCTCGCGCGCCATGGCTTCGGTGAGCAGCTCGGACGGACCGTCGAACACGATCCGCCCGGCGCGCATGCCGATCACCCGGTCGCAATAGCGCCGCGCGGTGTCGAGCGTGTGCAGGTTGCAGATGACGGTCAGCCCGTCCTCCTCATGGATGCGGCGCAGCGCCTCCATCACCACCTGGGCGTTCATCGGGTCGAGCGAGGCGATGGGCTCGTCGGCCAGCACGAATTTCGGGTTCTGCATCAGGGCCCGCGCGATGGCGACGCGCTGCTGCTGGCCGCCGCTGAGCGCCTCGGCCCGCTTCAGCGCGTGGCCGGCGATGCCGAGCCGGTCGAGATGGGCGAGCGCCGCGCGGATGTCGCCCTCGCCGAAGATGTTGAAGGCCGACGCCAGCGCCGAATGCCCGTTCAGCCGGCCGAGCATGACGTTGGTGATCACGTCGAGCCGCGGCACCAGGTTGAACTGCTGGAAGATCATCGCGCAGTCGCGCCGCCAGGCCCGCAGCTCGGCGCCCTTTAGGGTCAGCACGTCGCGCCCCTCGACCACGATCCGGCCGGAGGTGGCGTCGGTCAGCCGGTTGATCATGCGCAGCAGGGTGGACTTGCCCGCGCCCGATCGCCCGATGACGCCGATCATCGCCGGCTTGTCGACCAGGATATCGGCCCGGTCGACAGCGGTCGCGCCGCCGAAGGTTTTCGTAAGAGACTCGATTTTCAACAGCATGCAGGGCTCCCGTCCGACGCCGGGGGTGTAGTCGGCGCCTGAGACGGTTGGCTGACGAATGCAAAACGCTTTTGCGACAATTGCCGCGGACCGCGGGCCCCGCCTGTCCCCCGGCTTCCCGCCGCCGGCGCCAGCGGTTAAGACGGGCGCTGGAAGCCGCCGGTTCCAAGGCGGCGCGGCGCGCGGATCCGGTCCGCCCGCCCGGCCTCAGGGAGCGCCCCCCATGCCCGACTTCTCCGTGCCCGTGAACCGCCTCAAGGCCGACCTGCTGGGGCGGGAGCGCAAGCTGACCGGCCTGTGGCTGGCGCTGGGCTCCGAGCCCGCCACCGAGATCCTGGCCGACGCCGGCTTCGACTTCGTGTGCGTGGACGGGGAGCATGCGCCCCTCGATCAGGACCTGATCCGCCGCCAGCTGGCCGCGGCCGAGCTCGGCGCCTCCTCCATCGTCGCGCGCCCGCCGGTGAACGAGGCCTGGGTGATCAAGCAGATGCTGGATTCGGGCGCCCAGACCCTGATCATCCCGATGGTCGACACGGCCGAACAGGCCGAGGCCGCCGTCGCCGCCTGCCTCTACCCGCCGCTGGGCATCCGCGGGGCCGCAGGCGGGGTGCGCGCCGCGCGCTACGGCCGGATCCGCGACTATCTCACCGCCGCCAATCCCGAGATCTGCGTGATCCCCCAGGTCGAGACCATGCTCGCCGTCGACAACATCGAGGCGATCTGCGCGGTGCCCGGCGTGGACGCGATCTTCATCGGGCCGTCGGATCTGTCGGCCTCGATGGGCTTCGTCGGCCGCTCGACCGCGCCGGAGGTCGATGACGTGATCAAGGAGTCGATCGCGCGCATTCATGCCTGCGGCAAACCCGCCGTGACGCTCAGCTTCGACGCGGCCGTGGCGAGGCGATATTTCGAGTTCGGGGCCGATATGGTCGCCGTGGGCTCGGATTCGAGCCTGCTGATGCGTGCGGCGGCCGAACTGCGCAAAGCCTTCGCCTGAGCGCGGCGGCGCGAAAGCGCGGGCCGGCGCGGAAACCGTGCCGGCTCGCCTTGACGGACCCCCGCGCTTTTCGTATCAGGCGCGCGGCTCGGCGGAGTAGCTCAGTTGGTTAGAGCAGCGGAATCATAATCCGCGTGTCGGGGGTTCAAGTCCCTCCTCCGCTACCAAATCCCCCCGGATCGGTTGACGCGCCCCAGGCGGGCAGGCGCATGGGATGACCGCGCGTGCTTTCGCGTGGCCATGGTCCTGCGCCGCTCGCCCGCCGACCCGATCCCCGCCCGCCGCCGCTCATGTCCATCCCGCACCGGATCGGCGCGGTCGCCGCCGGGCTGCGTGACGGCGGCGTGGCCGAGCCGCCCGACGACAAGCCGAAGTCCGCGGCGAAGGCGCCGATCCGGTGCGGGATGGACGGCGACCGGGCGGACATGCGCGCGGCTTGCAAGAGTTCCCGCGAAAGGGCGTTCGCGCGCGGCGTCGCCGTCCTGCGTCGGGGCGTTCTAAACTGCGCCTGGACGTGCTAATTCCTTCTGCGAAACCATTCGAGGAGATGGCCCATGCCCGCCCCCATCCGCGTCGACATCGTCTCCGACGTCGTGTGCCCGTGGTGCGTGATCGGCTGGCGCCAGCTCGCCGCCGCCTCGCGCGAGACGGGGATCGAGGTCGACGTCCACTGGCACCCGTTCGAGCTCAACCCCGACATGGGCGACGAGGGCGAGAACATCCGCGAGCATGTGGCGCGCAAATACGGGGCGAGCGCGGAGTCCTCTCGCCAGGCCCGCGCCCGGATGACCGAGATCGGGGCGGGGCTCGGCTTCGTCTTCGACTACGGCGACGACAGCCGGATGCGCAACACCTTCCGCGCCCATCAGCTGATCGACTGGGCCGAGGGCCAGGGCCGCGCGCATGACGTCAAGCAGGCGCTGTTCGACGCCTTCTTCACCCGCGGCGAGGACGTGTCGGACCCCGCCGTGCTGGCCGAGGTCGCCGGGCGCGTCGGCCTCGACCCCATCGCCGCGCGGGCGATGCTCGACAGCGGCGAACGGGCGGAGACGGTGCGGGAGCGGGAGCATGAGTGGCTTGAGCGGGGCATCAGCGCCGTGCCCGCCATGGTGTTCCAGGGCCGCCGGCTGGTCCCGGGCGCGCAGGGCGAGGAGACCTACGCGATGATCCTGCGGCGGCTGGCGGAAACCGTCTGAGGCCGCCGGATCACAGGATCACGCGCGGCTCCGGCAGGCCGGTCGCCTCGACCTCGACCGCATAGACCTTTCCGGCGCCGGCATGGGCGGGGTCCGACATCTCCAACCCCTCCTGCGCCGTGGTGACGTGGAGCGTGGAAAACCCTTCTCCCCCGAAGGCGGGGCAGGAGACGTTGGCGGCAGGGAACGTCGGCCCGTCGGTCATCGTCCCGTCCGGCGTGACCACCGCCACGCGGGACGCGCCCCACAGCGCCAGCCACATGCGACCTGCGGCGTCGATCACCGCCCCGTCCGGGTTCAGCCCGGCGGCGGAGAGGTCGAGGAACAGCTCCGGCTCGCCCACCGGCCAGCCCTCGGCCGGGTCGAGCCGCTGTCGCCACAGTTTTCGAAGCGCAGTGTCGGCGAAGTGCATGAAGCCGCCGTCGGGGGCGAAGCAGATGGCGTTGGGGATGGTGACGCCGGGATGGATCCGGCGCAACTCGCCGCGGAAATAGCGATAGATGGCGCCGGCGCCCTGTTCGGCCCGCTTGCCCATGGTCCCGACCCAGAACCCGCCCCAGGGGTCGGCCCGGCCGTCATTGGACCGGGTCGCGGGATTCTCCGCCTCCAGCGACGCGACCGGCTCGATGGCGCCGGAGCCGAGGTCGAGCAGGCTCAGCCCCCGCTCCCCCGCCACCAGCAGCCGGTCCCGATCCACCCAGCCGGCAGCGGAGACATGGCCGTCGAACCCCCAGTCCCGCGAGCCGGAGGCGCCAGCGCTCAGCAGCCGGTTCTCCAGAATGTCGAACCAGAACAATTGCCCACGCTCCGGATGCCAGAGCGGCCCCTCGCCCAGATGGCAGGGGCGCGGGTCGTGGACGCGCGCGGTCACGCGGCCGGTTCCGTGAGGGCGGCGTAGGCGGCGCGCAGCCCGTCGAGCGTCGCCTCGGTCGGGTCGAGGCGCGTGGCCGGGACGCCCTGGGCGTCGAGTGCCGCGGCGTAGCCCGCGGTGGGCGCCGGCGCGCCGATCAGCGCCACTTCGCGCCCCAGCCACCAGGGCCGGGCGGCGGCGAGTTCCATCCCGATCAGCATCCCCGACAGCCGCGCCCGGGCGCGGGCGGGGGAGAGGCCGGTCAGCAGATGCTCGGCCCTCAGCGCGAAGAGGTTGGACGACACCGCCTCGGGTCTCGACATCGCGTCGCCCAGCGCCACGAGGAAATCGGCCTGCGCCTCGGGGTCCTCGTCATCCCCCGCCATGCCGTGACGCAGGACGGACGCGGTGGAGAGCAGCGCGAACAGCTCCCCGGTCATGAAGCTGCGGAAGGAGACGACCTCTCCCGCGCTGATATGGGCCCATTTGGTGTGGGTGCCGGGCAGGCAGACCACGCCGTCGAAGCGGGGGCGACGCGCGATCAATCCGGCGATCTGAGTCTCCTCGCCGCGCATCACGTCGGCGGGTTTCGACTGGCTGAGACCCGGCAGGATGCGGACCGAAAGCCGTGGGCCGGCTTCCGCCATCACCGCGCGGGCGGGGTCGGCCGGGGCGCAGGGGACGGGGAGGTAGGGCGCCTCCACCCAGCCGGTGCGGGCGCCGGCCATGCCGCAGATCAGCGTGGGGACCGGATCGGACAGACCGCCCGGCAACCCCTGCGGCGGCAGCCAGTCGCCGACCAGTTCCAACAGCGCCGGCGCGAAGTCGGCCGGGCTCAGCCCGCCCATGCCGCGGGGGGCCGAACCCTCGGCCAGCACCGCGCCCCCCGCATCCATCGCCCAGGCGCGCAGGTTGGTGGTGCCCCAGTCGACCGCGATCCAGTGGGGTCCGACCCGCTCCGCACGCTCTCCGCTCATCGTCGCTCCTGTCCGTCTCAGTGACTGTCGCGCGGCACCGGCGCCCCGCGGCAACCTTTCAGAAAGTCGAAATCCGCCCCGGTGTCGGCGCCCTGCACATGGTCGTGGAAAAGCCGCGCATAGCCGCCCGCGGGCGGCTCGATCGGCGTCCTCCACGCGGCGAGCCTCGCGGCCAGCTCCTCGTCCGAGACCTCCAGCGTCAGGGTCCGCGCCGGCACGTCGAGCGCGATCATGTCCCCGGTCCGCACCACCGCCAGCGGCCCGCCGCGCGCCGCCTCGGGCGCCACGTGCAGGACCACCGTCCCGTAAGCCGTGCCCGACATCCGCGCGTCCGAGATCCGGACCATGTCGGTGATGCCGCGGCGCAGCACCTTGGGCGGCAGGCCCATGTTGCCGACCTCGGGCATCCCCGGATACCCCCGCGGCCCGCAATTGCGCATCACCATCACGCAGGTCTCGTCGATGTCCAGATCCTCGTCCTCGATCCGGGCCTTGTAGTCGTCGATGTCCTCGAAAACCACCGCCCGGCCGCGATGGACCAGCAGGTGCGGCGACGCGGCCGAGGGTTTCAGCACCGCCCCATCCGGCGCGAGGTTGCCGCGCAGCACCGCGATGCCGCCTTGCTGGGTCAGGGCGCGGGAGACGGGGCGGATCACCTCCTCGTTCCAGTTGCGCGCGTCCTTCACCTCGTCCCAGACCGGCCCGCCGGAGACGGTGATCGCGTCGCGGTTCAGGAGCCCGCCGTCGCCGAGCATCCTCATCACAACCGGCAGGCCGCCGGCGTAGAAGAACTCCTCCATCAGATATTCGCCCGACGGCATCAGGTTGACGATGGTCGGCACATCGCGCCCCAGCCGGTCCCAGTCGGCGAGGCTGAAATCCAGCCCGACCCGGCCGGCGATGGCGAGCAGGTGGATGACGGCGTTGGTCGAGCCGCCGATGGCGCCGTTGGTGCGGATGGCGTTTTCGAACGCCTGCAGGGTGAGAATGTCGGAGGGCTTGAGGTCGTCCTTCACCATGTCGACGATGCGCCGGCCGGTGAGGTGGGCCATCACGCGGCGCCGGCTGTCCACCGCCGGGATCGCGGCGTTGCCCGACAGCGCCATGCCCAGCGCCTCGGCCATGCTGGCCATCGTGGACGCCGTGCCCATGGTGTTGCACGACCCCGGCGAGCGGGACATGGCCGACTCCGCCTCCAGAAACTCCGCCTGGGTCATCTTCCCGGCCTTGATGTCCTCGGACATGCGCCAGAGGGCGGTGCCCGAGCCGACCCGTTCCCCCCGGAACCAGCCGTTCAGCATCGGCCCGCCGGAGACGAGGATGGCGGGGATGTCGACCGAGGCCGCCCCCATCAGCAGCGCCGGGGTGGTCTTGTCGCAACCCGCCAGCAGCACCACGCCGTCGAGCGGGTTGGCCCGCAGCGCCTCCTCCACATCCATCGCCGCCAGATTGCGATACATCATCGCCGTGGGGCGCAAGGCGCTTTCGCCAGGGCTGAACACCGGGAATTCCAGCGGCAACCCGCCCGCCTCGTAGATGCCGTGCCTCACCCGCTCCGCCAGATCGCGCAGATGGGCGTTGCAGGGCGTCAGCTGGGACCAGGTGTTGCAGATTCCGATCACCGGGCGTCCGTCGAACAGGTCCGCCGGCAGGCCCTGGTTCTTCATCCAGGACCGATGATAAATGTGATCGCGCGAGGTCGAGCCGAACCATTCGGTCGAGCGCAGCTTGCGCGGCCAGGCCGCGGGCTTGAAGCCGGTCATACCCATCCCCCATCCACGATGAAATTCTGCGCCGTGCACATCGACGATGCGTCCGAGGCGAGGAACAGCGCCATCTGCGCGATATGCTTCGGCAGGACCGGCCCCGGCAGACATTGCGCCCGGGCGATCTGCTCGCGCGCCGCGTCGTCGACCCAGAGGCGGAGCTGCTTTTCGGTCATCACCCAGCCGGGAACGAGCGTGTTGACCCGGATCCGGTCCTGGCCGAGGTCGCGGGCGAGCGACCGGGTCAGCCCGTGGGTCGCAGCCTTGCAGGTGGCGTAGACCGGGTAGCCGCCCCCTGCCATCATCCAGCTGATCGAGCCGAAATTGATGATCGCCCCGGCCCCCTCCGCCCGCATCATCGGCGCGACCGCCTGGGCCGCGACGAAGGCGTGCTTGAGGTTGACCGACACGATCTGGTCGAAGCGGTCGGGGCTGATCTGCTCGACCCCGTGACGCTGGTCGTTGGCGGCGTTGTTCAGAAGCGCGGTGATCGGGCCGAACCGCTCCGCCGCCGTGCGGATCGCGGCCTGGTAGCGGCTGGAATCGGTGATGTCGACGGGCTGGAACAGGATCTCGGCCTCGTCCTCGCAGAGCTCTTCGGCCAGCGCCTCGCCGGCCTCCCGGTCGAGATCGACGAAGGCGACGCGGGCGCCCTGGCCCGCGAAGGCGCGGACCAGCGCCTCGCCGATGCCGGTCGCCCCGCCGGAGATCAGCACCGACCGCCGCCGCAGGTCGGGATAGAGCGCGGATTCGGCCAGCCGCTCGGCCAACGCCACGTTCACAGCGCCACCACGAGGGTCTGCGCGCCGGTCTGCGCGCCGGTCGGGGCCGCCGCCAGCGGATTGCGCAGCGGCAGGCCGAAGGCGGGGGCGGCGATTTCGAAGACGTCGCCGGGGCGCGTCGCGAACCCATCCGAAAAACTCAGGGTCGCGGTGCCGAACATGTGCACATGCACGTCGCCGGGCTGGCGGAAGAGATCGTATTTGAAGTGATGCGTCTCGAGGTTGGCGATCGTGTGGGACATGTTGGCCTCCCCCGAGAGGAACGGTTTCTCCCAGGCCACGGCGCCTTCGCGGAGGATGCGCGAGGTCCCCTCCACATGCTCGGGCAGCGGGCCGACCCGCAGCTCCGGCCCGAAGGCTGCGGGGCGCAGTTTGGAGTGGGCGAGGTAGAGGTAGTTGATCCGCTCGGTCACATGATCCGAAAACTCGTTGCCGAGCGCGAAGCCGAGCCGGAACGGCGTGCCGTCCGGGCCGATCAGGTAGATGCCGGCGATCTCGGGTTCCTCGCCGCCATCCAGCGCGAAAGCGGGCGAGGCGAGCGGAGCGCCGGGAGCCACCGCCACGGCGCCGGTGCCCTTCCAGAACCATTCGGGCTGCACGCCGAGGGCGCCCGGGGCGGGCTTGCCGCCCTCGATCCCCATGCGGAACATCTTCATCGAGTCGCTCATCGCGGCCTCGCCCTCCGCCGCCGCCTTGGCGTGCATGGCGTCGCGGGCCGAGGCGGAGCCCAGATGGGTCAGCCCGGTGCCGGTCAGCATCATGTGCCCGGGATCGGGGTGGCGGACCGGGCAGTCGAGCCGGTCCGCGGCGAGCAGGGCCGCCAGATCCGCCGGATCGCCGTCGCCCCGCCGCGCCACGATTTCCGCCAGGCCGGCGCCGGCCGCGATGGCCTCCTGCGCCAGCTCCAGCACCGTGCCGGCGCCGGGGACCAGACGCGCGTCATCCCCCTGACGGCGGACCACGCCGCCGCCCTTCAGTTGCGAAAGGTGCATGTTCAGCCCGCCTTGTTCCGGTTGTAGACGTCGAAGATCACGGCCGCGAGCAGCACCAGCCCCTTGATCACCTGCTGGTAGTCGATGCCGACGCCGAGCAGCGACATGCCGTTGTTCATCACGCCCATGATGAAGGCCCCGACCACGGCGCCGATGATCTTGCCGACCCCGCCCGACATCGAGGCGCCGCCGATGAACACCGCCGCGATCACGTCGAGCTCGAAGCTCACCCCCGCCTTGGGGGTGGCGGTGTTGAGGCGGGCCGCGAAGATCAGCCCGGCCAGCGCCGCCAGCATCCCCATGTTGCAGAAGGTGAGGAAGGTGAGCCGCCTGGCGTTGATGCCCGACAGCTGCGCCGCCTTGTAGTTGCCCCCGACGGCGTAGATCCGCCGCCCGATGACGGTGGAGTTCATCAGGAAGGTGTAGGCGCAGATCAGCGCCGCCATGGTGATCAGCACATTGGGCAGGCCGCGATAGGTGGCGAGCAGCCAGGCCACGTAGACGATCGCCCCCGCCACCAGCGCGTTTTTCAGGAGGAACATCGCCATCGGCTCGTCCTCGATCCCGTAGCGCACGCGCCGCGCCCGGGCGCGGGCGGCCATCCACACGATGGCGGCGGCCCCGGCCGCGCCGAGCAGCGCCGCGGTCCAGTTCGGCTTGCCGGAGGTGAAGATGTCCCCCACGAACCCGGTGGAGAGCGCCTGAAAGCTCGGCGGGAACGGGCCGACCGACTGCCCCTCCAGCAGCCAGAGCGTCAGGCCGCGGAACACCAGCATGCCCGCCAGCGTCACGATGAAGGAGGGGATGTTCCAGTAGGCGATCCAGTAGCCCTGCGCCGCGCCGATCAGCGCGCCGGCCACAAGGCAGACCGGGATCACCACGAAGATCGGCCATCCCCAGTGCACCACCATCACCGCGGCGAGCCCTCCCACGAAGGCCACCACCGAGCCGACCGACAGGTCGATATGCCCCGCGACGATGACCAGCAGCATGCCCAGCGCCATGATGATGATGTAACTGTTCTGCAGGAACAGGTTGGTCAGGTTCACGGGGCGCATCAGCGTGCCGTCGGTGACCACCTGGAAGAACAGCATGATGGCGAACAGCGCCAGCAGCATGCCGTATTCGCGCAGATGGCTCTTCAGGAAGACGCCGACGCCGCCATGGGCGGCGGGCTTGGCCGCCCCCGCCTCGGCGCCGGTCTCGTTCTCGGTCGTGCTGGTCATCTTCGGCCCCTCCCTCAGGCCCGGACGATCATCGACATGATCTTCTCCTGGCTCGCCTCATCGGCCGCCAGCTCGCCCGCGAAGGCGCCCTCGTTCATCACGTAGATGCGGTCGCACATGCCCAGCAGCTCGGGCATTTCGGACGAGATCATCACGATCCCCCGCCCCTGCCCCGCCAGATCGTTGACGATGTTGTAGATCTCGAACTTCGCGCCCACGTCGATGCCGCGCGTCGGCTCGTCGAGGATCAGCACCTGCGGATCGGCGAACAGCCATTTGCCCAGCACCACCTTCTGCTGGTTGCCCCCCGAGAGGTTCGCCGCCTTCTGGAAAACCGAAGGCGTGCGGATGCCCAGCGCGTCGCGATAGCGCTCGGCGACCTGCTGCTCCTCCGCCCCGTTGATCACGCCGCGTTCGGAGACGCCTTCCAGATGCGCGAGCGTCACGTTGCGCATTATGGTGTCGTCGAGCACGAGGCCCAGCGCCTTGCGGTCCTCGGTGACATAGGCGAGGCCCGCATCCACGGCCTTGCGCACGGTCGAGACGTCGACGGGCCGACCCTTGACCCGCACCTCGCCGCGGATGTCGCGCCCCCAGGAACGTCCGAAAAGGCTCATCGCCAGCTCCGTGCGGCCCGAGCCCATCAGCCCGGCGATGCCGACCACCTCGCCCTCCGCCACGGTGAAGGAGACATTCCGGATCGCCTCCCGCTCCGCGTCCACCGGGTGGCCGACCGACCAGCCTGAGACCTCCAGCAGGGTCTTGCCGATCCTGGGCGTCCGGGCCGGGTAGCGGTGGGCCATGTCGCGGCCGACCATGTCGCGCACGATGCGCGCCTCCTCGACCGGGACCTGAGCCCCGGAGGCGTCGCGGCCGTCGATGGTCGACACCGCCGCCCCGTCGCGGATAACGGTGATCCGGTCCGCCACCCGGCTGATTTCGTTGAGCTTGTGGGAGATCAGGATCGAGGTGATGCCCTGCGCCCGGAATTCGCGGAGCAGATCGAGCAGCTTCTCGCTGTCCGCCTCCTGCAGGGCCGCCGTCGGCTCGTCGAGGATCAGGAGGCGCACCTCCTTGGAGAGCGCCTTGGCGATCTCCACCAGCTGCTGCTTGCCGACGCCGAGGCCGCCGACCGGGGCCGCGGCGCGCTCGCGCAGGCCGACCTTGGCCAGCAGCGCCTCGGCCCGCCTGTTGGTCTCGGGCCAGTCGATGACGCCGCGGGTGGCGACCTCGTTGCCCAGAAAGATGTTCTCGGCGATGGACAGTTCCGGCACCAGCGCCAGTTCCTGATGGATGATGATGATCCCGCGCTTCTCGCTGTCGACGATCCCGCCGAAGGCGACGGGGGCGCCCTCGTAGATCAGCTCTCCCTCGAAGGAGCCGTGGGGGTAGACCCCGCTCAGCACCTTCATCAGCGTGGATTTGCCCGCCCCGTTCTCGCCGCACAGCGCATGGATCTCGCCGCGCGCCACGGTCAGGGAAACGTCGTCGAGCGCCTTCACGCCGGGGAAGCTCTTGGTGATGCCGCGCATCTCCAGGATGGCGTCCATTGGCCTGCTCTCCGCTGAAAGGGGGCCCGCCGCGGGGGGCGGCGGGCCCGCGCGCTTATTCGACCTGGTCGGCGGTGTAGTAGCCGCTGTCCAGAAGCACGGCCTTCCAGTTGTCGGCGGTCACGGCCACCGGCTCCAGCAGGTAGGCGGGCACGATCTTCTTGCCGTTGTCGTAGGTGGTGGTGTCGTTGATCGGCGGCTCGGCCCCGCCCAGCACCGCCTCGACCATCTTCACGGTGACGGCCGCCAGTTCCCGCGTGTCCTTGAAGATCGAGGAATACTGCTCCCCGGCCTTCATCGACTTGACCGACTGGATCTCGGAGTCCTGGCCCGACACGATCGGCATCGCCAGATCGCCGGAGCCGTAGCCGACGCCCTTGAGCGACGAGAGAATGCCGATCGAGAGCCCGTCATAGGGCGACAGCACGCCGTGGACGCGCTTGTCGGCGTAGTGGGCCGACAGCAGGTTATCCATGCGGGCCTGGGCGACGGCGCCGTCCCAGCGCAGGGTGCCGACCTTGTCCATGCCCATCTGGCCGGACACGATCTCGACCGAGCCGTCGTCGATCAGCGGTTGCAGCACCGACATGGCGCCGTTGTAGAAGAAATAGGCGTTGTTGTCGTCGGGGGAGCCGCCGAAAAGCTCGACGTTCCACGGCTTCACGTCCGGAAAGCGCTCCTTCAGCCCTTCGACGATGGTGGAGGCTTGCTGCACGCCGACCTTGAAGTTGTCGAAGGTGGCGTAATAGTCGACATATGCGCTGTCGCGGATCAGCCGGTCATAGGCGATGATCTTGATGTCGGCGAAATGCGCGTTCTCCAACGCATTCGACAGCGTGGTGCCGTCGATGGCCGCGATGACCAGCACGTTCACGCCCTTGACGATCATGTTCTCGATCTGGGCGAGCTGATTGGGGATGTCGTCCTCGGCGTATTGCAGGTCGACCTTGAAGCCCGCCGCCTCGAACTGCTTGACCATGTTGTTGCCGTCGTCGATCCAGCGCGCCGACGACTTGGTGGGCATGGCGATGCCCACATAGCCCTCGGCGGCGACCGATGGCGTGGCGAAAACCGAGGCGATGAGCGTCGCCCCAAGCGCGAGCGCGCCCAGACTGGCGGTGATCTTCATGATGTCCTCCCTGCGGCGCCGTTCGCGATGCGCGCGCTTTGCTTTTCGGCGAGGTCCCTCCTCGGACCCGAGGCGACCGTAGCGTCAGGGTTGCATAGCGCTCAATTGACGATTTCGACTTCTTTCATACCAGATTTGATATATGATCGACGAATGACCGACGTCCCCCTGCGTCTCAAACAGGCGCATCTGCGCCTGATCGCGGCGATCGACGAACATCGCCAGCTCGGCCTCGCCGCCGAGTCCCTCGCCATGACCCAGCCGGCCGCGTCCCGGATGCTGCGCGAGATCGAGACGGCGGTGGCGGCCAAACTGTTCGAACGTCACGCCCGCGGCATGGCCCCGACCCTGATCGGCCGGGCGCTGGCGCGTCGCGCCCGCGGGCTGGCGGAGGAGATGCGCGATCTCGCGGCGGAGATCGAGCAGCTCCGCTCCGGCCGCGGCGGCGTGGTGCGGGTGGGGGCTGTGACCGGCGCGTCCGTCGGCTACGTGGTGCCCGCCATCCGGCAGCTGAAGGCCGCCGCCCCGAATTCGGAGGTCTATGTGGACGTCGAACCCTCCGACGTGCTGGCCCGCGGGCTGATGTCGGGGGCCTACGATTTCGCGCTCGGCCGGATCCCGCCGGGGATCGACCCGCGGGAATTCGAGGCGATCCCGGCAAGGCCCGAGATCGTCGACCTGGTGGTGCGCCGCGAACACCCGATGGCCAGCGCCACCCGGCTCGATCTGACGGAGCTCACCGCCTACGACTGGGTGATGCAGTCCCCCGGCGCCCCGATCCGGGTGGCGGTGGAGACGGCGTTCCTGAACGCCGGCGCCCGGCTGCCGCGGTCGATCATCAACACGCCGTCGCTGCTGGTGGTGATCGCGCTGCTGACCTCGTCGACCGCCATCGCCCCCATGGCCCGCGAGATGAGCGACCTGCTGACGGGGTCGGAGGTCGCGGCCCGTCTGGTCCCGCTCGCGGTGCGCGACGAGATCGTGGTCGCGCCCTACCACATGCTCACCGCACGCCGCCGCCGGCTGTCGCCCGTGGCGGAACGGCTGCGGGCGCTGGTGCTCGACCAGCTGGGCCTGCCCGTCCGCCGGACGCGGTGATCCCCCGGGCGGCGCCGGCTCAGGCGCCTCGCGCGGCATCTGGACAAGACGGCGCGGCGGCCCAATTATTAATGCCAGCATTACGCATGACGGGCTCTCTCATGGACATCTTCGCTCCCGCCAAGGCCGTCGGCTGGATCGCCGGCGTGCTGGGCGCCGAAAAATCCTTCGTCGCGAACCCGATCATCGGCAGCCCGCGCCTGAATCGCATGGGCCTGCATCGCAGCCGCGTGGCCGCCGCCGCCGCCATGGCCGCCCGCCGGCGCCGGGCGATGGCGCCGAACATCGACCCGGCGGACCGCGAGGCCTTCGACCGCGACGGCTTCGTCATCAAGCGCGGCTACCTGCCCCCCGACATCTTCGCGCGACTGCGCCGGGAGATCCTGTCCGGCCCCCTGCCGGCGCGGGAGATGCGCCAGGGCCAGACCGTGACCCGGATGATCCCGCTCGGCCCGGCGGTGGCGAGCCGCCTGCCCACCGCCCGCGCGGTGATCGAGAACGCCACCCTGCGCGCGCTGACCGGCTATGTCGCCGGCAGGGCCGGGGAGCCGCACGCCTTCGTGCAGACCGTGATCGCCGAGCCCGCCTCCGGCGGCCGCGATCCGCAGACCGCGCTGCATGCCGACACCTTCCACGCCACCGCGAAATACTGGCTGTTCCTGCATGACGTGGGCGAGGACGACGGGCCGTTCATCTACCTCCCCGGCTCCCACCGCCTGACGCCGGAACGGCTGGAGTGGGAATACGCGCAAAGCCTCGGCGCAAGGGATGAGGGACGGCGGCACCATGCGCTCGGCTCGTTCCGCATCGCACCGGGCCAGGCCAAGGCCCTGGGCTATGGCGAGCCGGTGCGGGTGGCGGTGCCGGGCAACACGCTGGTGGTGGCCGACACCTACGGCTTCCATTCCCGCGCGCCCTCGGACCACCCCACCGTTCGCACCGAGATCCATGGCGCCCTGCGCCGCAACCCGTTCGCCCCGTGGAACGGGCTGGACCCGCAGGCGCTGCCGGGCATCCGCGGGCGGCAGCTGGACCTGTTCCTGGCCTACGCCGACTGGCGGTCCCGCCGCTCGGGCAAGCCTCATATCTGGCGCGACGTGGGCGAGGTGCGCGCCGACGGCCCCGCCTCGATCTGAGGCCGCGCGCCCGCCGCGCGTCCTGACGCGGACGCTTCCGTTTCCCCGGTCCGACCTGCGCCGCGCCCATTGCCCCGGGCGCGGCATTCCGTCATGTTCCCTTACAAACCACCAGCCGACCGAGGGGCTCATGCTGTTTTTCCAGGACGACCGCCACCGCCTGCATTTCCCGCAGGCCGAGCTTCACGGCGGAGAGTTCGTGACCCCGTTCGAGCGTCCGAGCCGCGTCGAATACGTCCTGCGCCGCCTGAACGAGACGGGGATGGAGGCGGGCGTTCCCGGCCCCCTCGACCTCGCCCCGGTGCGCGCGATCCACGCCCCCGACTACCTGGAATTCCTGGAGACGTGCTGGGAGGAATGGATCGCCTCGGGCGCGCGGGGCGAGATCATCGCCTGCTCCTATCCGGTGCGCCGCATGCGCCAGAAGCCGCCGCGCAACATCGACGGCAAGGTCGGCTATTACTGCCTCGCCGCCGAAACCGCGATCACGTCGGGAACCTGGGAGGCGGCGCAGGCCTCCTGCGCGCTGGCCCAGTCGGCGCAGCGGGCGGTGGCGGCGGGGGCGCGGGCGGCCTTCGCGCTTTGCCGGCCGCCGGGGCATCACGCGGCCTCGGATCTTTACGGCGGCTACTGCTTTCTCAACAACGCCGCGGTGGCCGCCCAGATGTTCCGCGACGACGGCGCGGCCAGGGTCGCCGTGCTCGACATCGACTTCCACCACGGCAACGGCACCCAGGACATTTTTTACAAGCGCGGCGACGTGTTCTTCGCCTCGATCCACGGCGCGCCCGAAGACGCTTTTCCTTACTTCCTGGGCTACGCCGATGAGACCGGCGAAGGGCCGGGGGCCGGCGCCAACCTCAACCTCCCCCTCCCCCCCGGAACCCCTTATCCGCAATGGGCCGAGGCGCTGGACGCCGCCATCGCGGCCATAAAAGCCTTCGGGGCGGAAGCGGTGGTGGTCTCGCTCGGCACCGACGCCTTCAAGGACGACCCGATCAGCTTCTTCAAGCTCGAAAGCGCCGACTTCGCCGATGCCGGCCGCCGCATCGCAGGCCTCGGCCTGCCCACGGTCTTCGTGATGGAGGGCGGCTACGCCATCGAGGAGGTCGGCATCAACGCGGTCAACGTCCTGCAGGGCTTCGAGCAGGGGGCCGGCGCATGAGCGCGCTGCGCGTCCCCTCGACCCCGCCCCCCCGGCGCCCCGACGACGTGCGCGCGGGGATCATCTGGATGGTGGTCACCACGCTGCTCTTCGTCTGCGTCACCGGGATCGTGCGCCATATCGGCATGTCCCTGCCGGCGGCGGAGACCGCATTCCTGCGCTACCTCTTCGGGCTGATCCTGATCTTCCCCTTCATGGGCGGCCTTCTGAAGAACCGGCCCGACAAGCGCACCTGGTATGTGTTCGCCCTGCGCGGCGTGCTGCACGGGCTGGGCGTGGCTTTGTGGTTCTACGCCATGGCCCGCATTCCGATCGCCGAGGTGACGGCGCTGGGCTACATCACACCGATCTTCGTCACCATCGGCGCGGCGATCTTCCTGGGCGAGACCCTGCGCCTGCGCCGGGTGATGGCGGTGGGCATCGGTCTTCTGGGCGCGATGATCATCATCCGCCCCGGGTTTCAGGAGATCAACGCCGGCCAGCTCGCGCAGCTCGCCGCGGCGCCGCTCTTCGCCGGGTCCTATCTGATGGCGAAGCGGCTGACCTCGAACCAGGACAGCGCGGTGATCGTGGGGCTGCTCTCGGGCTTCGTGACGGTGACGCTGGCCCCGCTCGCCGCCGCGCAATGGCAGACGCCGAGTCTGGACCAACTGGCCTGGCTGGCGCTGACCGCAGTCTTCGCCACCGGCGGGCATTACACCATGACCCGCGCCATCCAGGCGGCGCCGATCACCGTCACCCAGCCGGTGCAGTTCCTGCAACTGGTGTGGGCGACGATGCTGGGCATCATCGTGTTCGGCGAGGCGCTGGACCCGTTCGTGATCATCGGCGGCGGCATCGTGGTGGCGGCGGCGACCTTCATCTCGCATCGCGAGGCGATGGCGTCCCGGCAGACCACCCCCCCCGCCGCAGCGACCAAGCTTTAGCTGAGCGCCGGCGGGCGACGGGCGGCCCAGGGGGCGGCGGCTTCCAGTTCGCCGGCGAGCGCCATGAGGTCCGCATCCGCGCCGACGGGGGCGGAGAAGTGGAGGCCGACGGGCAGCCCCTCGGACGAGACCCCCAGCGGCAGCGACATCGCCGGCTGGCCGGAGGCGTTGGCGGCGACCGTGAAGGGCGAATAGTCGAAGCAGCCCTGCGGGCCGAGGCGATAGGCGAGAAAATCCTCGAATTCGGGGCGGGCATGGGCGAAGCGGCCGATCTTCGCCGGCGGCTCGGCCAGCGTGGCGGAGACGAGCACCTCGTAGCCTTGCGCGTGGAACGCCGCCATCCGCCGCCCGAAGGCGTGGACGTGGTCGATGGCGGCCAGGTAATCCGCCCCGCTCAGCCCCATCGCGTGCCGGCAGGCGCCGCGGGTCACGGGCTCGAGCAACGCAAAACCATGGTCGTCCAATCCCTGCGCCCGCGCGTCCGCCTGCACCCAGCGCCAGGTGCCGCAGGCGACGATGTCGGACCAGGCGCGGATCATGGCGCGCTGGTCGGCGTCGGGGCGGGCCTCGGCGACGTGGTGGCCGAGGGCTTCCAGAAGGCGCCCCGTCGCCTCCACCGCGGCGCGGCAGTCGGGATGGATCGGGGCGCCCTCGTAGGTCGTGGGGCAGAGCGCGATCCGCAGGCGACGCGGCGGGCGGGCGAAGGCCTGGGCGAAGGTCCCGCCCATCGCCGGCGCCACATAGGGCGCGCCGAGATCCGGGCCCGCCACCGCGTCGAGCAGCAAAGCCTGGTCGCGGACCGATCGGGTCAGAAACCCGGCGGTCGCCATGCCGCCCCAGCCCTCGCCCGCCCCCGGGCCTTCGGGCAACCGCCCGCGGGAGCATTTGAACCCGACCAAGCCGCAGGACGCCGCCGGGATCCGCACCGAACCGCCCCCGTCCGAGCCATGCGCCGCCGGCACGATCCCCGCGGCCACCGCCGCCGCCGCGCCGCCGGACGATCCGCCCGAGGTCCGGCCGAGGTCCCACGGGTTGCGCGTCGGCCCGCCATAGACCGCGGCCTCGGTGGTGACGCCGATGCCGCCTTCGGGCGCGGTGGTGCGGCCGAACATCACAAGGCCGGCGCGGCGCAGGCGGGTCACCATCTCCGCGTCATGGTCATGGCGGGTGGCGCGGCTCAGGCGCGATCCGTCATGCGAGGGCAGGCCCAGCGCCGCCGCATCCATGTCTTTCAGCAGGAACGGCACGCCCCGCAGCGGTCCATCCGGCAGGCCCGCCCCGATCGCCTCCCGCGCCGCCTGAGCGGCGAGGTTTGTCACCGCATTGATCGCCGGGTTGCGCGCCGCAGTCAGGTCCAGCGCGAGGGCGAGCAGCGCGTCCGCCGTCGTCTGCCCCGCCGAAACCAGGGCGGCGAGGCCGGTCGCGTCCAGCGCCTCGTAGTCCTGCGGGGTCATGCGATGGCTCCCTCGGCCGCCCCGATCTCATCCAGAAACCCGTCATGGAAAGCGACCAGCCGGTCATGGCGGGCGGCGGCGAGCCGGGCGCCTTCGGACGTCCGAAACCCCTCGGCGAGGCCCAGCAGCTTGGCCGGAAAATGGTCGAGCGCGTAGCGGGCGTCGTCGAGCGGGCGGGTTTTGGCCCGCGGATCCTCGGGATCGCAGAGCGCAGCCCCCAGCCGCCCGGCGGTGTAGAAGCAGCGCGCCACGCCGACGAAGCCCAGCGCGTCGAGCCGGTCGGCGTCCTGGAGGATGCGCGCCTCGAGGGTCTCGGGTTCGATGCGGGCGGAGAAGGAATGCGCCTCGATGGCATGGGCGACCGCCTCGATCCGGGGGGCGGACCAGCCGAGGGCCGTCAGCGCCTCGCGCGCCCGCGCCGCGGCGAGGCGGGAGGCGAAGGGACGATCCGGCGAATTCTTCTCCACCGAGACGCAATCATGCAGGAGGGCGGCGGCGGCGAGGATCTCCCCGTCCCCGCCCTCGACCAAAGCGATGCGGCGGACATTGGCCCAGACCCGCGCCAGATGCGCGAGGTCATGGGACCCGTCGCCTGCGCCGGAGACGGCCACGGGCATGAGCCGGGCGGCAAGCGCCTGATGGGGGGCGAAGAGGTTGGCGGCGGTCATCGGGCGCGGCTTTCGTCGAAACGGGAGCCGCCAGAACGCCCCGCCTGTCCGCCTCCCGTCAACCTTGCGCGGCCCCGCGCCCCCCCGACTGCGGCGAGGGGGCGCGGCCGGTCAGCCCTTTGAAAACTCCGCGCGGATCGCGTCGTCGTCGCGGCCGAGCGCGGGGACCGAGCCGTAGGTCGGCGTCTCGCCGGCGAAGACCGCGCCGGGGGCGATCATCTCGATCTCGCCGCCATCGGTCTGCACCGAGATCAGCCGCTGCTGCGGGTGGTCGATCAGATCCTGCATGTCCGAGAGCCGGCCATAGGCGATGCGGGCGGCGTCGAGGCGTTTGGCCATCTCCTCGCGCGGGTGCCGGGAGAAGAGGTCGGCGACGAGATGATCGAGCGTCTCGCGGTTCTCGATCCGGGCGGAATTGTCGTGGAAGCGCGGGTCCGTGGCGAGGCTGGCGTCGCCCAGCACCTGCTCGCACAGCATCGCCCATTCGCGTTCGTTCTGGATGGAGATCAGCAGCGCCCCGTCGGAACAGGGGAAGACGCCGTAGGGGGCGATGGTGGGATGGCGCAGGCCCTCGCGCGCCGGGGGGCGGCGCCCATAGCGGGTCTGCAGGTAGGGGACGTTCATGTAATCGGCCATGGCGTGGAAGAGCGAGACCTCGATGGTCCGCCCGACCCCGGTGCGGGCGCGCCCGACCAGCGCCTGCAGGATGGCGGCGAAGGAGGTCATGCCCGCGGTGATGTCGCAGACCGAAACGCCGACCCGGGCCGCGCCGTCCGGCGTGCCGGTGATCGAGGCGAGGCCGACTTCGGCCTGGATCAGCAGATCATAGGCCTTCTGGTCGCGGCGGGGGCCGGCCTCGCCATAGCCGGAGATCGAGCAGCAGATCAACTCGGGGCGCTTTTCGCGCAGCGCGGCGGCGCCGAAGCCGAGGCGGGCGGCGGCGCCGGGGGCGAGGTTCTGGATGAAGATGTCGGCCTGGTCGAGCAGCCGGGCCATCAGCGCATGGTCGGCGGGGTCGCGCAGGTCGAGGCGCAGCGATTCCTTGCCCCGGTTGAGCCAGACGAAATAGGCGCTCTCGCCCTTGGCCATGCGGTCGTAGCGCCGGGCGAAGTCGCCCTCGGGGCGTTCGACCTTGATCACCCGCGCGCCGGCGTCGGCGAGCTTGGCCGAGGCGTAGGGCGCCGCCACCGCCTGTTCCAGCGAGACCACCAGCAGCCCGTCGAGATCGCCCATGCCGTTTCCCCTTCGCTTTTGCCGGACCGCGGTGCGGAATGCGCGGCCCTGGCTCTTTCGACAGAAGCCGGGGCCGGAGGTCAAGGGGCGGGAAGCCTGCACCGCCGCGCCCGGCCCCCGCCGGGGGAGCCGCGCGACGACCGGCCCGAAGGTCGCGAAGGAGCGCCCGCGCGGCGGGCCCGGCGTCAGCGCCGGCGACGCCGTTTCCCGGTTTCCATGCGCAGCCGCGAGTCTTCGGACGGGTCAAGGCTCGCGAAGCGACCGCCGCAGGCGGCTCGGCCTTGAGGCGGCCGGAGACTCGCACACGCTCGAACAAGGCCCCCCTGGGGGCCGTCTCAGCAAACCCGCGCCCTTGCCCGCCACCAGCGAAACGCCGGCCTCTCTCTGGGACGGCCGCAATCCCGCTCCCCTCTCCCCACGGGGAGAGGGTCAGGGAGAGGGGGCGCCCCGCAGTCCGTTCACGGCCGAAGACATCGGAATGCCCGGAACGGGCGCCGTCAGACCGCCATCGAATGCCGGGCGGCGCCCGTTTCCAAATAGGCGTCGAAGGCGGCGGCGGCGATGCGGACCAGCGGGCGGCCGGTCTCGGTCAGGCGCAGACGCCCGCCCTCGACCACCGCGAACCCGTCCGCCCGCAGATCCCCGAGCCGGGCGAAAGCGTCCTTCGCCCAGTCCGGCGCGGCGCCGAAGCGGGCGGCGCCCTCGGCCGCGTCCAGTTCGAAATCGCACATCAGCCGCTCGATCGCCCAGCCGCGCAGCCGGTCGTCGGCGCTCAGCGCCCGGCCTTTGGCCACGGGCAGGCGCCCGGCCTCGACCTCGCGCGCCCAGGCCCCGGTCTCGACCACGTTCTGCGCGAACCCCGCCGGCGTGCGGCTGATCGAGGTCGCGCCCAGCCCGATCAGCGTCTCCGCCCGGTCGGTGGTGTAGCCCTGGAAATTGCGCCGCAGCCGCCCCTCGGCCGCCGCGCGCGCCATCGGGTCGCCGGGGCGCGCGAAATGGTCGAGGCCGATGCGGATGTAGCCCAGCCCCTCCAGCGCCTCCGCCGCCGCCGCGGCCTGGTCGGCGCGCTGCATCGGGCCGGGCAGCGCATCCTCGGGGATCATCCGCTGGTTCTTCGCCATCCACGGCACATGGGCGTAGCCGAAGAGCGCGATGCGCCCCGGCCCCATCTCCGCCGCCCTCCGAACCGTGTCGACCAGCGTCGCCACAGTCTGGAAAGGGAGCCCGTAGATCAGGTCGAAGCTGATCGCCTCCACCCCTGCGGCGCGCAGGCGGGCCACGGCCTCGGCCACCATCTCGGGCGGCTGGATGCGGTTGATCGCCTGCTGCACGCGCGGATCGAACTCCTGCACGCCGAAGCTGGCGCGGGTGAAGCCGAGCGCCCCGATGCGCGCGGCCATCTCCGCGGTCAGCGTGCGCGGGTCGCTCTCGATCGAAAGTTCCGTCCCCGGCGCCAGATCGAAGCGCGCGCGGATCGCAGCCATGGCGCGACCGAGGTCGTCGGGCGCCAGCGCCGTGGGCGTGCCGCCGCCCCAGGCCAGATGCGACACCGCGAGCCCGTCGGGCGCCGCATCCGCCACCAGCTCGATCTCGCGCAGCAGGGTCGTCAGATATTCCGCCACCGGGCCGTAGCGCCGGGCGAGCTTCATGTTGCAGCCGCAATACCAGCACATCGCCCGGCAGAACGGGACATGGAGATAGAGCGAGACCGGGTCCGCCGGGTCGAGCGCCCCCAGCCAGCCGCGCCAGGTCTCCTCCGCGAAGCCCGTCTGGAAATGGGGCGCGGTGGGGTAGGAGGTGTAGCGCGGCGCAGGGCGGTGGGCGTAACGGGCGAGCAGGGCGGACATCGGATAGCTCCCGGTCGGATCGGACGGGCATCGTCCCCACCGGCTTAGGCCGGCATGGGCCTGCGTCCCATGACCTGGATCAAATCGCGACGCCCCGTGCCGTCCGCCGGGCCAGGCGGCGTCGCGACCCGCGCCCCCGGCGCCCCGCCGCGCGGGCGTGAGAGGGCCGCCGGCGCGACGGCGGTCGCGCGGCCCTCGCCCCCAAAAACACGAAAAGGCCGGGCGAGGCGCCTGCCCCGCCCGGCCTTTTCGCCGCCCAGATCAGTGAGAGATCAGCACCGGGACCGACGGCCCTTCCAGCACCGAGCGGCTGACGCCGGAAAAAATCGCCTCGCGAATCCGCGAATGGCCGTAGCCGCCCATCACCAGCAGGTCGGCCCCGATCTCCACCGCCGTCGCCTGCAGCCGCTCGGCCACGCTGGCGCCGGCGCGGGCGAGGGTCTGCACCTCCACCTTCGCGCCATGGCGGGCGAGCACCGCGGCGATGTCGGCCCCCGGTTCCTCGCCGGTGCCGTCGATGCCCGGATCAGGGTCGACGATGGCCACCGTCACCTTTTCGGCCGTTTCGATGAAGGGCAGCGCGTCATGCAGCGCCCGCGCCGCCACCTGGCTGCCGTCCCAGGCCACCATCACCCTTGTCCCGATCGTGTCCCCGGTCCAGCCCGTCGGCATCACCAGCACCGGCCGGCCCGAGCTGAACAACGCCCCGTCGAGCACCGCGTCCGCGATCTCGCCGTCCACGCCCGCCCCTCCGGCCTGACCGACCACGCTCAGGTCCGAATGGCGGGCCGACCGCGCCGCCGTTTCCGCAAGACCCGAGGCGATGGAGGACGCCCAGCGCGCGTCGTTGCCCGCCCCCGCGGCGTCCATCTTCGCGGCGACCTGCTTGGCCAGGGCCTGGGCCTCTTCGCGCGAGCGGTCGATGGCGGTGAAATCCATCGCCATCTCGGCCCCCGGCATGGCGTAGACGCCGAGGTCGATCTGACGCGTGCAGGCGACCGCGACCAGATGCGCCCCCTGCGCCGAGGCCAGCGCGCAGGCCGAGCCCAGGCGGGCGTCGCTGGCGGCGGAGGCGTCGACGAACACGGTGATGGTCTTGAAGGACATGAATCCTCTCCCGGATCGGTTGGTTTGACGCAACCCTAGACCGGATGCGGGCGCGCGCCTTGCTCTGGATCAACTGACCTTGCGCAAAGCGCCCCCCGCTGGACGCTTGAACGCCTCAGGGGGATGCGTGAGGATGCGGCAACCATAAGGGAGGAGAACAAAATGGATGGACATGCCGGAACCAAGGCCGCAACCGGGCCGGACTATGACTGGATCCTCGCCCCGGACACCCAAGCCTATATCCGCAAGGTGAAGGAGCTGACCGCCACCGGCCCTGGCCCGCTGACCGCCGAGATCCGCCGCGCCGCCTACGACGCCGGCTGCGCGCATTTCCATGCCGGCCATCCGCCCGGCGTGACCACCGAGGACTTTTCCATCGACGGCCCCCGCGGTCCGATCCCGGCGCGCCGCTACCTGGCGGCCTCCGGTCCCGGCAACGCGCTGATCGTCTATTATCACGGCGGCGGCTTCGTGGTCGGCGGGCTCGACAGCCATGACGACGTCTGCGCCGAGTTCTGCGACGGGACCGGCTACGAGCTGATCTCGGTCGACTACCGCATGGCCCCGGAATTCCAGCATCCGGCCTTCTTCGACGACGCCTACGCCGCGTGGAAATGGGCGGCGGAGACCGAGGCGAAGGGCGCGGGCCGTCCGATCATCCTGTCGGGCGACAGCGCCGGGGGGACGCTCGCCGCAGCCGTCACCCAGGCGACTCGCGGGCAGGCGGGCGCGCCGGCGGGACAGGTGCTGATCTATCCCGGCCTCGGCGGCGACCCGACCAGGGGCAGCTTCGCGCTCCACGCCGACGCGCCGATGCTGTCGCGGGCGGACCGCGCCTTCTACCACTCGCAGCGCGATTTCAGCCTGGTGCCGGACGACGATTTCCGGGCCTACCCGCTGCGCGACACGGATTTTTCGGGGATCCCGATGACCGTGTGCATCAACGCGCAATGCGATCCGCTGGCCGATGACGGCAAGAACTATCGCGACGCGATCCTGGCGGCGGGAGGACGGGCGATCTCCATCGAGGAGCCGGCGCTGGTGCATGGCTTTTTGCGCGCCCGCAACCACTCGGCCGGATCCAAAGCCGCTTTCGGGCGGATCGTGGAGAGCCTGCGCGCGCTGGGCGCGGGAGAGCGGCCGAATTTCTGAGAACCGGGCCTCCGAAACGAAACCGGCGCGTCCCGCCCCTCAGGGCCGGACGCGCCGGTTGTTTCTTGGCCGGGACGCGCCCCGCGTCATTCGCCCGAGATGCGCCCCGCGGCGAGGTCGGAGATGAACAGATCGACGTTTCCGCCGCGCTTGTCGATCATCGCCGCGAACTCCTGACGCTGGCTTTGCAGCAGCGACACGCCCTCGGCCACGACGTCGACCAGCTTCAGCCCGTCGCCGCCGCGGTCGGAGACCAGCCACTCGACCTCGGTGTTCTCCAGCCGCTCGCCCTTGCCGGCGGTCTTGACCAGCACGCCCTTGGCGCCGAAGTCGGTGGCCCCGGTCACCTCCAGGGTCTGGCCCTGATAGTCGTTCAGAAGCCCGGTGTAGATGCGGCCGACATAGGTCACCACCGCGTCCTGCGCCTTGAGCTGCTGCGCCTCCGACATCTCCCGCCAGACCCGGCCCATGACGAAGCGGGTGACCTGCGGAACCGCGGCGTAGCGGGCGAAGAGCTGCGAGAAGGCGGTCGCCTGCACCTCGATCGGCTTGCCGGACTGCACGAGCGTGGTGACCTCGGCCACCATCTTCTTGATGAAGCCGGCCGCGTCGTCGGCGCTCGCCGCCGCGCGGGCGGGCGACAGCGCGCCGATGGCCAGCGCCAGGGCGGCGGCCGCGCCGGCGCCGATGACTTCGCGTCGATCAAGTCTCATTCGGTTCACCCCGTGATCCGTTTGCGTTCCGCGTCCGTGATGCTCGGCGCCCGGCTTTCAGGCCTCGCCTAGTCGGAGAAGACGTCAGGCAGCGTGTCCGCCTGCGTCTCGCCCCCGGCCGCTTCGCGCCGCCGCAGCTGCAGATAGTAGCTGCGCGTCGTGATGTAACTGTCCTCGCTCTCGTAGAGCACCTGATCGATCGCACCGCCGTATTCGGAACGGACGACCATCGCGCGGACCGGGTAGATCCAGTAGGAATCGAGGACGTCGGACACATCATCGTCGATGGCCGAGATGTTGGCGACATAGGTCAGCGGGTCGAACGCGATATGCCCGACGCGGCCGATCCCGTCGCGCAGCGTGGCGGGCCCGAGCACCGGAAGCTCCAGATAGGGGCCTTCCTCGAATCCCCATGCGGCGAGGGTGAGGCCGAAATCGGTCCCTTCCTTGGGCAGCCCCATCTCTGTCGCGGGATCGAGCAGAATCCCGCCCATCACGATGTTGACCCCGAAGCGGCCGACGCCGGCCAGCGCCTGCTCGAAATCGCCCTGCAGCGCGTGGTTCACGATGATCGCCGGCATCTGCAGCATGTCGAGGCCGTTGCGCACCAGCAGCTTCACCAGCCCGGGCGTCGCGAAGTCGTAGGCCTGCGACGCCGGGCGCAGCAGCACCGTGTCGAGACCCTTGTTGAATTCATGGATATGGCGATTGGTCTGCTCATACGGATCGTAGACGAAGTCGGGATCGGACCCCGCCGACGGGCCGGAGGCGCAGCCGGCGAGCAGGCTTGCGGCGACCAGGGCGGCGGCGAACCGGACCGCGGGGCGCGACGCCGGGCGGGCCGCGGGACAGGCCGCGTCGGCGCAGGCCAGGGCGGTCCCGGCAGCGTCGACCCGGGACATGTCGGAGCGGAAAAGCGTCACGACGGATGGCCTCGATTTTTTTGCGTTGCGACAGAAAGCTGTCACCAGATAGCGATACGAGGGCCGGCGCGCAATCGGGCCAAGGCGTCGTGCGCGTCCGCGAGGCATCGGGACAGTGTCGTGGACGGGAAATGTTGCGTCTCGGGAACAAGCGCGAGGATCGCTCGGATGCGATGCAAAGGCCGGGACCGGATCTGTGCGTCGCACTGGCGCGGATCGCATCGGAGTCGTAAGGGAGGGCGTCCGCCGCGGGCCTTCGTCCATGCGGAGGACGCCACGCGTGCGCTTCCGCAGCGGGCGTGGCGAATCGCGGGCGCGGCGACCGGCGACTCGGGCGCCCGGGACGGTCGATCGGGGGTTGAATCGTGAAGGGTCAGGGCCAGGCAGGTCGGGCGGAGCTCAGGTCGGTGCTCGCCGAAGGACGTTCGCTGTTCATTTCGGTCGGGCTGTTCAGCGTTTTCGTAAATCTGCTGATGCTCACCGGCCCCATCTACATGCTGCAGGTCTACGACCGGGTCATGGCCAGCCGGTCGGAGGCGACGCTGGTCGCGCTGACCGCGATCATGGCCTTCATGTTCCTCATCATGGGCGTGCTCGACTACGCCCGCGGCCGGGTTCTGGCCCGGGCCGGCGCGCGGTTCCAGGCGCGGCTCGACAACCGGGTGTTCGAGGCGGTGCTGCGCCGCTCGGTGTCCCCGACCGAGCGCGCCCGGCCGGCCACCGGGCTGCGCGACCTCGAATCGATCCAGCGGCTGATGTCGGGCCCCGCGCCCTTCGCCGTGTTCGACATCCCCTGGACGCCGTTTTTTCTGGCCGCGATCTTCACCTTTCACTGGATGCTCGGCTGCCTCGCCGTCGCCGGCGGGCTGCTCCTGATCTCGCTGACCTGGGCTAACCAGTATTTCTCCAAGCAGCTGCAGATCGACGCCAACGTCGCCTCCGCCCAGTCCGAGGGCTTCACCGAAGCGGTGCGCGCCCAGGGCGAGACGGTGCAGGGGCTCGGCATGCGTCGCGCGGTGCTGGCGCGCTGGCAGAAGCTGCGCGGCAAGTCGCTGACCACCACCATCACCGCGTCGGACCGCACCGGCATATTCTCCAACGCCTCCAAGACTCTGCGGTTCTTCCTGCAGTCGATGATGCTGGGCCTGGGCGCCTGGCTCGCCATCGGCGGCGAGCTGAGCCCGGGGATGATGATCGCGGGCTCGATCCTGATGGGCCGGGCGCTGGCCCCGATCGAGCAGGCCATCGGACAATGGGCGCTGGTGCAGCGGGCCATGCAGGGCTGGAAGTCGCTGGCCGATCTGCTGGAGAGGACGCCGGAGCAGGAGGAGCGGACCAAGCTGCCCGCCCCCCGCGCCATCCTGGAGGCGCAGCAGGTCACCGTGGTCGCGCCGGGGGAGCAGTCGGCCGCGATCCGCATGGTCTCGTTCCGGATGGAGCAGGGACAGGCGATGGGCGTGATCGGCCCGTCGGCGTCGGGGAAATCCACGCTCGCGAAAGCCATCGCCGGGATCTGGAAACCGGCGGCCGGGCAGGTGCGGCTCGACGGCGCCGCGCTCGACCAGTACGGCGACGACGATCTGGGCAAGCATGTCGGCTACCTGCCGCAGGAGATCGCGCTGTTCGACGGCACCGTGGCCGAGAACATCGCCCGCATGTCGATGGCCCCCGATTCCAATGCGGTGGTGACCGCCGCCAGGCGCGCCGGGGCCCATGAGATGATCCTCGGCCTGCCCGGCGGCTATGATTTCCAGGTGGCGGCGGGGGGCGGCAAGCTCTCGGGCGGGCAGCGGCAGCGCATCGGGCTGGCGCGCGCCATGTACGGCGACCCGGCGGTGGTGATCCTGGACGAACCGAACTCGAACCTCGACGCGATGGGGTCCGACGCGCTGAACCACGCCATCGCCGACCTGAAATCGCGCGGCAAGGCGGTGATCATCATGGCCCACCGGCCCGCGGCCATCCAGCATTGCGACCTGATCCTGATGATGGAGGACGGCGTGCGCAAGGCCTTCGGCCCCAAGGAAGAAGTGCTGCGCCAGCACGTGCGCAACTATCCGCAGGTCGCCGGCGCCGGCGCGGAGGCGGCCCCCGCCGCGGAGGCCGCCCGATGAGCCACGACCGCCGCAAGCCCGACGCCTCCGCGCCCGAGATCTCCAACATCTTCGCCGAGACGCAGGCCAAGCCGGATCACGGGCCTCGCCCGGACCGCGCCCGCGCGGCGGAGGTCGAGGACGCGACGCCGGCGTCTTCTCCCGCCGCCTCCGTGCGGCGATCCACCCCGGCGGAGGCGCGTCGGCCGCAGGGCGGGGCGCCGGTCGGCTCGTCTATGCCCTTCCCTGCCACGCCCGAACGCACCGGCGCGCCCTCGCCGGAGATGCGCCGCATGTCCTCGGCCGACCCGTCGGTCGACGCCGTGGCCGAGGCCGCGGGCAAGGCCGTTCTGTCGCGCCGCCGCCCGCCGAGGGATCGACCCGCAGCGGCCCGCCCGAGTTCTTCACCTCGCAGATGGAATATCCCGAAAAGCGGCTCGAGCTCGGCATGAACACCCCGCGGCTGGCGAGC
>NZ_JBSRTQ010000002.1:0-86511 GCF_055129145.1 Albimonas sp.
GTCCCGCGCGCCGCGGGCGCCCCGGGCCAACCCGCGCCCGGGCCTGCGCGGCGCTCCCGCCCGCGGGGTCAGAGCGGACTTGCGCCCCCCGTCCGACCGCGGCATGAGGCGGCCATGCCCCGCTACAAGCTCATCGTGGAATATGACGGCCGCCCCTTCGCGGGCTGGCAGCGCCAGGTGGACTATCCCTCCGTCCAGGCTGTCATCGAACGCGCGCTGCGCGTGATCGAGCCCGCGTCCGACGGCATCTACGGGGCCGGGCGCACCGACGCCGGCGTCCATGCCACCGGCCAGGTCGCCCATTGCGACACCGAACGCGACTGGGATCCGTTCCGCCTCGCCGGCGCGATCAACGCCCATCTCAGGCCCGATCCGGTCTCCATTCTCCGGGCCGAGCGCGTGCCCGACGCCTTCCATGCCCGTTTCGAGGCGATCGAGCGGCGCTACCTCTATGTGGTCATCGCCCGCCGCGCCCCGCTGACCACCGACCGCGGCCTCGCCTGGCGGGTCCACGGTCCGCTCGACATCGATCTGATGCGCGAGGCCGCCGCCCACCTGCTGGGCTTTCACGACTTCACCACCTTCCGCTCGACCATGTGCCAGGCGAAATCGCCGATGAAGACGCTCGACGCGCTCGACATCGTCGAGCGGCCGACCATCGCCGGCGCCCGCTTCGAATTCCGCCTGCAGGCCCGGTCCTTCCTGCACAACCAGGTGCGCAGCCTGGTCGGCACGCTGGAGAAGGTGGGGTCGGGGCGCTGGGCGCCGGGGCGGGTGGCCGAGGCGCTCGCCGCCCGCAATCGGGCGGCCTGCGGGCCGGTGGCCCCGCCGGACGGGCTTTATCTGACCGACGTGATCTACCCGGACCCGGCGCCCGGGGGCTGAGCGGTCAGGGCAGGAGGCGACCGGCTTCGGCCAGGTTTCCGCACGCGCCACCGACATGTCGGCGCGGAACGGATTGCGGAAGCGCGATCACGCGCCGGGGCGGGCTCGACCCGGGCGCCTCGAAATCCGGGCCGGCCGGCGGGATCCGCCGGGTCTCCAACGGCGCCCCCGTGAGTTCCGCCGGCAGAGGGCCGCTCAAGGACCGCGAAGAATATCGACATTCGGCGATGCCAGGGTCCACGGCGCGCGTCCCGAGATGGCGAGGTCTGGGTGAACCGCAGTCTGCAATGTGGCGAAGTCTCGATTCAGAGACACATTGTGGCCCTATTCATGCTTTGGAGGGCGGTTTTTCGGGTTTTTGTATCATTTTGAGAAACATTACGTTTCCGCACCTGCGGCGGTGATCCAAGATCATAAGGCGAGCGTATCCTTTCACATAACAACGAAGATCAGCCGGCGACGCCCGCCCCCCGGGCGAACCGGCTCGGAACAGGAGTAGGATGATGGCCCTCGACGCCCCTCAGATCGGATCCCTGACCCGCACCGCCATGGCCGCCGAGCTGCTCGACGCCGAGACCGAGCTCGATCTGGCGCGCCGCTGGCGCGACGATGGCGATGAGCAGGCTCTGCATCGCCTGGTGACCGCCTATATGCGCCTGGCCGTGTCCATGGCCTCCAAGTACCGACGCTACGGCGCGCCGATGAACGACCTCATTCAGGAAGCCGGCGTCGGCCTCATGAAGGCCGCCGAGAAGTTCGACCCCGAGCGCGGCGTGCGCTTCTCCACCTACGCGGTCTGGTGGATCAAGGCTTCGATCCAGGACTACGTGATGCGCAACTGGTCGATGGTGCGCACCGGCTCGACCTCGTCGCAGAAGTCGCTGTTCTTCAACATGCGCCGCATCCGCGCCCAGATCGAACGCGAGATGGAGCGCGACGGCGTCAAGCTGTCGGGCGAGGAGATCCGGGTCCGGATCGCCGTCGAGCTCGGCGCGCCGCTCCGCGACGTGGAGATGATGGAGGGCCGTCTGGCCGGTTCCGACTTCTCGCTCAACGCCCAGCAGTCGGGCGAAGAGGGTCGCGAGTGGATCGAGACGCTGGAGGATGACAGCCCGAATTCCGAGGCGCGCGTCACCAAGTCCCACGACATGAAGGCCGCGCGGAACTGGATCGAGACCGCGATGGACGCCCTGTCGGAGCGTGAGCGGATGATCATCCGCGCCCGCAAGCTGGGCGATGAGCCGGAGACGCTGGAGAGCCTCGGCGCCAAGCTGAGCCTTTCCAAGGAGCGGGTGCGCCAGCTCGAATCCCAGGCGTTGCGCAAGATGCGTCGCCGCCTGGAGGAGACGGCGGGCGGAGAGCCCGCGATGTTGGCCGCGGCATTCTGATCGGCGCGCTGCCGGCGCTCGACCCGGATCATCGAAAGGGCGCCCCGTCGCGGGCGCCCTTTTCCGTTCGGGAACGGGGCGCGCCATTCATCACTTAATAAACGCGTGAAATAAATCAGGCCTCCAAACGTGATGTGAAATCCTCTTTTCATCCGCCCGCCGATGGGCCATGTGCAGGGGAACGCCCTGCGCCGGCCCCTCTCCCGGGGCGCGCGGGATATGGAACGCCCGGCAAGTGACGGAGGTGCCCCTCGCATGCGTGACCTGGATGACGCCACGAAGACCCCGGCCGCGATCGAGCCGCCGTCCAGCGCCTTCGCCGAGAAGGTGCTGTCGGTCAGCCACTACACCGACCGCCTGTTCAAGTTCCGTCTGACCCGTCCGGCGAGCTTCCGCTTCCGCTCCGGGGAATTCGTGATGATCGGTCTGCCGGGCGAAAAGCCGGTGTGGCGGGCCTATTCCATCGCGTCTCCCAGCTGGGACGAGGAGCTGGAATTCTACTCGATCAAGGTGCCGGACGGCCCGCTGACCTCCGAATTGCAGAAGATCCAGGTCGGCGACGCGGTGTGGTTCCGCAAGAAGCCGACCGGGACCCTGGTGCTGGATGCGCTGATCCCGGGGCGCCGGCTGTGGCTGTTCTCCACCGGCACCGGCATCGCGCCCTTCGCCTCGGTGATCCGCGACCCGGAGACCTATGAGAAATTCGAGCAGGTCATCCTCTGCCACACCTGCCGCGACGCCGCCGAGCTGACCTATGGGCGCGAGCTGGTCGCCGCGACCAAGGGCGACGAGCTGGTGGGGGAGGCGGCGGCGACCAAGCTGATCCACTTCGCCTCCACCACCCGCGAGCAGACCGAGGTGATGGGCCGGACCACCGATCTCGGCCGCTCCGGCAAGCTGTTCGAGATGCTGGGGGTTCCGAAGATCACGCCGGAGACCGACCGCGCCATGATCTGCGGGTCGATGGACATGCTGAAGGACACCAAGGCGATGCTGGAGGAGTTCGGGCTGGTCGAAGGCTCCAACTCCCGCCCCGCCGAGTTCGTGGTGGAGCGCGCCTTCGTCGGCTGATCTCGCCGCGCACGATACCGTGAGACGGGGCGCATCGCGCCCCGTTCCGCGTTCCGGGGGCTTGCTTTCAGGAACGCTCATTCCGATATCGCGAGCATGAGCAAGCACGACGCCATATCCCGCGCCCCCGGCCGCCCGAGGCAATACGACCCCGAGCGGGCGCGCGCCGCGATCCTGTGCGTATTCAAGGCCAAGGGCTACGAGGCCGCGTCGGTGGAGGATCTGACCGCTGCCGCCGACCTCTCCCGCTCCTCCTTTTACGCGGCCTTCGGGTCCAAGCGCGGGGCTTTGATCGTCGCGCTGGGGCATTACCTGGAAGCGGGCGAGACGATGCTGGAGGCCGCCGCGGCGCCGGAGACCTCGCCCGAGGCGCGGATCCGGGCGGTGGTCGCCGCGATGTTCGATGCCGATGTGGCCCGCTCGGGCTGCTTCGTGGTCGACATGTCGGCCGAGCTCGGGGCCCGCGACGTGGAAGCGGCGGGGATGATCAACGACTCCATCGCCCGCAAGGCCCGGTTTCTCGCCGGTCTCGCCGCGCCCCTGCTGGGCGAGGCCAAGGCCGAGGGGCGGGCCCGCGCCGCGCTGGCGCTCTATCTCGGCGCCGCCTCGATGCGCAAAGCCGGCGCCCCCGTCACCGATGTCGACGCGCTGATGACCGAGGCCTGCCGCCTGCTCGGCGCCGACTGAACCCCGAGACGCCTGCGCCGGGCATCGGCGCGGGTCATTATGGACCATACGGTCCATATCCAATCGAACGACTCTCCAAGGAGATCCTGACATGACCGAACCCAAGCTCTTCACCGCCGGCAAGCTCGGCGACATCGACATCGCCAACCGCGTCGTCATGGCCCCGCTGACCCGCAACCGGGCCAAGGACGGCACCGACGCGCCCTTCGAGATCCACGCCGAATATTACAGCCAGCGCGCCGGCGCCGGCCTGCTGATCACCGAGGCCTCGCAGATCAGCCCCGAGGGCAAGGGCTACGCCTGGACGCCGGGCATCTATTCGCCCGAGCAGATCGCCGGCTGGAAGACGGTGACGGACGCGGTCCACGCCAAGGGCGGCAAGATCGTGATCCAGCTCTGGCATGTCGGCCGCATCTCCCACACCGACCTGCAGCCGAACGGCCAGGCCCCGGTGTCGTCCTCGCCGCTCGCGGCCAAGGTGAAGACCTTCCTCGAGTCGGGCGGTTTCGCCGAGACCTCCACCCCCCGCGCGCTGGAGACGGACGAAATCCCCGCCCTGATCGCCAGCTACGCCCAGGCCGCGAAGAACGCGATGGAGGCCGGTTTCGACGGCGTCGAGATCCACGCCGCCAACGGCTATCTGATCGACCAGTTCCTCAAGGACGGCGTCAACTCGCGCACCGACGGCTATGGCGGCTCCATCGAGAACCGCACCCGTCTGCTGGAGGAGGTGGTTGACGCGGTGATCGCGGTGATGCCCGCGGGGCGCGTCGGCGTGCGCCTCAGCCCGTTCTCCGGCGCCAATGACGCGCTGGATTCGACCCCGCAGGAGACGTTCGGCCGCGCCATCGAGCGGATCTCCGGCAAGGGCCTCGCCTATCTGCACGTGGTCGAGGGCCAGACCGGAGGGTCCCGCGACCTGCCCGCCGGCGCCGATCTCGAGGCCCTGCGCGCCAAGTTCGACGGGGCCTGGATGGTCAACAACGGCTACGACCGGGCCATGGCCATCGAGGCGGTGGACAAGGGCGAGGCCGACGCGGTGGCGTTCGGCAAGCTCTTCATCTCCAATCCCGACCTGGTGACCCGCCTGCGCGAGGGCGCGCCGCTGAACGCATGGGACCAGGCGACGTTCTACGGCGGGACCGAGAAGGGCTACACCGACTACCCGGCGCTGGCCGAAACCAAGGCGGCCTGAACCGGCCGGACCAGGGCGGCGGCGTTTCGGCGCCGCCGCCTGCCGCGACAGGTCAGGCCTGGGGGTCGAAGCGCTCGCACGGCACCCGGATCCGTGCGCCGAACTGCAGCAGTCCGGGCCCGTAGGGCAGGATCGACAGGCGGGGCGGGCCCTCGGGCGGGCGCAGGCCGGCGGCGTAGCTGACGCCCTCGACCAGGTCGCCCACGGTCATCCGGAAACCCCAGGGGGCGAAGGTCACCGAGATCGGGCTCAGCGTCACGCCATCGACCGAGAGCCAGGCCTCGCCCTGCGCATCCACGCCGGCGGCGAAGGCGACGCCCTCATGCCGGCCGCGGATGCTCAGGACCCCCCTGCGCCAGCCGCCGTCCCGGCTTTGGCGGACCGGATTTTGGCGGACCGGATCCGGGGCGTCGAGGCGGTCCATCGGTCCCGGCGCGCCACCGTCCTCGGACCGGATGGTGTCGGGTCGGGGGGGCGCCGACGGATCCGCGGGCTGCTCGCCCGGGCCATGACCCGTCCGCGCCTCCGCCGCCGCCATCGCGTCGCTCGCCTTCAGAAACGCACGCAGCATCACGGCCTCCGTCCAAACGCCCAAGCGACAGGATGGGGCGGAGGCGGGGGCCGCGCCTTGACGCGGATCAAAGGTTGCGGCGTTCAACCAACGCCGTCCCTCTCAGTCCCCCGTCATTCCATCGCGAGGATCATGTTGCGGACCACCGGGTAGATCTCGTGGTCCCAGCGCTTGCCGTTGAACACGCCGTAATGGCCGACATTGGCCTGCAGGTGGTGGCGCTTGAGGTGCGGGCGCAGGGACGAGCAGAGGTCGTGCGCCGCCGCGGTCTGGCCCAGCGCGCAGATGTCGTCGCGCCCGCCCTCCACCGTCAGCAGCGCGGTGCGGGTGATCTTGGAGGGATCGACCTTCTTGCCCTGATACTTGAAATCGCCGGTGGCGAGCTCGCAGCGCTGAAAGATACGGTCGATGGTCTCGATGTAGAATTCCTCCGTCAGGTCGAGCACGGCGAAATACTCGTCGTAGAAGGTCTTCACCTTCTCCGCCTTCTCCAGTTCGCCGGCGGCCAGGTTCTCATAAAGCCCCTTATGCGCGGCCTTGTGCCGGTCCATGTTCATCGCCATGAAGCTGATCAGCTGCACGAACCCCGGATAGACCCGCCGTCCCCCGCCGCGATAGCGCAGCGGCACGGTCTGGATCATGCGCTGCTTGAACCAGCTGAGCGATTTCTCGTTGGCAAGGTCGTTGACCGAGGTCGGGCTTTCGCGCACGTCGATGGGCCCGGCCATCAGGGTCATGGTGCGGGGGGTGCAGGGATGCTTGCGCTCCGACATCACCGCGACGGCGACCAGGGTCTGCACGCAGGGCTGGCAGACGGCGAGCATGTGCCCGCCCTCCCCGATCTCCTCCATGAACCGAATCAGGTAGGAGACGTAGTCCTCCACCCCGAACTTGCCGGCGGAGACGGGGACGTCGCGCGCGTTGGTCCAGTCGGTGATGTAGACGTCGTGATCCTGCAGCATGGTGCGCACGGTGCCGGCCAGCAGGGTGGCGAAATGGCCCGACAGCGGCGCCACGATCAGCACCTTGGGCTGCTTGGTGTCGACGTCCTTCCTGAAGTGCAGCAGGTCGCCGAAGGGCAGGCTGAGCGCCACTTCCTCGGTCACCTCGACCTCGCGGTTGCCGACCCGGACGGTGGCGATGTCGAAGGACGGGCGGGCGTGGCTGAGCTCGAAGCGCGACACCATCTCCATGGCGGCGAGCCCCTTGCGACGCATGTCGGCGGAAAGACCGATCCCGAACGCATCCCCCAGGGCCATGCCCCACTTCGCGGCGAAGCGAACGGGGGCCAGAAGGTCGTTCTGGAACTGGTAGGTCTGGTAGAGCATGAGGCGGGACTCCAAACCGCAGGGCAGGTCACGAAAACGCTAGTGCAATTCTTGTTGCGGTGCGAGAGAGTTTAATCGCGCTGTCTCAACGCGCGGATAACGTGCGATCAGAAGGGGGGCCCGGAATGGCCAAGTCGACCCTGACCATCTCCTCCAAGAACTATTCGTCGTGGTCCTTGCGGGGCTGGCTGCTGTGCAAGATGGCCGGGCTCGAGTTCGACGAGGTGCCGGTCGATCTCGACGATCCCGACAGCCGTCAGGAATTGCTGCTGCTGTCGCCTTCGGTGCTGGTGCCGCGGCTTCAGCATGGCGACGTCTCGGTCTGGGACACGCTGGCCATCGCCAACTACCTGAACGAGGAATTCCCCGAGGCGCGGCTGCTGCCCGACGCCACCAAGGCCAAGCGCGCGCATTGCCGCTCGGTCTCGGGCGAGATGCATTCGGGCTTCTACAACATGCGCTCGGCGCTGCCGATGAACCTCAAGGCGCGGCATACGAAGTTCAAGATGTTCTCCGGCGCGCGCCCCGATGTGGAGCGGGTGAAGGAGCTGTGGACCGAGTGTCTGGAGCAGTATGGCGGCCCGTTCCTGTTCGGTCGTCCGACCATGGCCGACGCGATGTGGGCGCCGGTCTGCACCCGGTTCCGGACCTATGCCGTGCCGCTGCCGCCGTTGCTGCAGGCCTATTGCGACACGGTGTTCGAGTGGGACCTGATGAAGGAATGGACCGAGGGCGCGCTGGCCGAGCCCGACGAGATCCTGGAGCTCGAAGTCGAGTTCTGATCCCGGCCCCTTTCCGCCGCCGAGATTGAAAACGCCCGCCCGGGTATGCTCCGGGCGGGCGTTTTCATGCGTCGGCGCGGCGGCTTTGGCATGCGGGACGCTTCGGCCGAAGCCGTTCGGTCATCTGTAGCATCGAGATGAGCGGTGGGGCCGGCCTGTCGGCCCCGGCGGTCCTGCGCGGGTTCCCGAAGGGCCGCGCAATGGTCGGAGTGAGAGGATTCGAACCTCCGGCCCCTGCCTCCCGAAGACAGTGCTCTACCAGGCTGAGCTACACTCCGGACCGCGCGCCGCGGGGGCGTCCCCCGCTGCGCAGCGCTCGTTAGCAGCCCCCCGGAACCGGCGCAAGGCCGATTGCGCGGGCGCCCTTGCGGAGGGCGGCCCGAAACGTCGGTCGGGGCGTCGCCGCAGGCCGGGAGATGATCGCAGCGGCTTGCCGGATGCGGAGGACGCGGCTAGGTTCCCGCCCGCGATGGGGCGTGGCCAAGTGGTAAGGCATCGGTTTTTGGTACCGTGTATCGCAGGTTCGAATCCTGCCGCCCCAGCCATCGCATCTTTTTCCCGAGATCTCCCGGACCGGGGCGACATCTGCGCGCGGGGAAGGCGGCGCGCAGGCGTTCGGGTCTCGGCGCCCGTCGCGGCGCCGACGCCGCGACGGGCGGGGGCGAACCGGAGGCGCCTGATCAGCCCGCGCGCAGCGGCTTCAGCGCGCCGCCGAGCTTCGAGAGCTCGGCCAGCATGGCCTGGGCGGAGGTCGCGTGGATCTCCTCGGCCTTGAAGACCGCGTCCTCGATCTTGCCGGCGACCATCGGGACCATGACCTGATCGAGCAGCGGCACCATGCGCAGCACGCTCAGCAGCGGCTTGGTGGCCTCCACCGCCCGCACGCCGCCGGAGGCGCCGCCGTAGCTGACGAAGCCGGCCGGCTTGTAGGCCCATTCCTTCGAGAGATAGGTCAGCGCGTTGACCAGCGCCGGCGTGGGCCCGAAATTGTATTCCGGCGTGACGAAGACGAAGGCGTCCGCGGCGCCCACGCTCTGCGACCACGCCCTGGTGTGGTCGTGCACGTAGTCGCCCGAGCGGGGATGGTTCGGCTCGTCGAACACCGGCAGCGCGAAATCGGCGATGTCGACGAGATGCGCGTCGAAATCGGGATGGGCCTCGGCCACGCCCTGGAACCAGCGGGCGACGGCGGGGCCGACGCGGCCGGGGCGGGTCGAGGCGACGATGGTGTGCAGGCGCAGGGTCACGGATCGCATCTCCTGAGTGAAAGGGGCCGGAACCAGATGTGCGAAGCGCGCCGCCCGGCGCAATGGCGGCCGGGCGGAAATGCGGGGCGGGATCGGAGACGGATCGTCTCGGGCTCGGCTCAGGTCTTCGGCGCCGCCGCCTCCGGCAGGTCGGGGCTGAGGATCGGGCGCGGGGGGCGTTTCACGGCCCCGTGCCGCAGCCCCCGAGGCGCGCGGCGGCAGCGGGTCCGGTTGGCCGGGCGTCTGTCATACCGGCTGAGACCGCGCTGATCGGGGCCGATCCCCCCGCCGCCGCCGCTGTGGATCTCCAGCGGTTCGGCGATCTCCCGCTTGGGGGGATCAGCGTGAACCGGCCCCGCGCGGCGGGCTTGCCGAGGCCGGCGTCCGCCTGACCGCCGGAGCCCGGGGCGAGCAAGGGGCCGAACCGGACCTGCACGCCGGGACGGCCGCTTTGCGGGCCTTGGGATCCTGGGTCATGGACTCCTCAGGCGAGGACATGACCGGGACGTCGCAAAACCGGCGAGGACGCCGTTCCAGCCGCCGTCGGGCGCGAAACTTGCGGGGCGCGAAACTTGGTGGGGGAAGGCGTCGTTGGCTGGGGAACCTGGATTCGAACCAGGATTGACGGATTCAGAGTCCGCAGTTCTACCGTTGAACTATTCCCCAACAGCGACGGGGGCTGAACTAGCGAAGGCCCGGGACGAGGTCAAGGGGGCGGGCGGAGGATTCGGGCCTGGCGGCGCATTCGCCTGGGCGGAGGGGCGGCCGCCTCCAGGTCGCGGCGGCGTGATCGTTTCGCGATGGCCTCTTCCCATTCGCCCCCGGCGGGCCTATCTCGGGACCAGGCGGGTGCTATTCTTCTCGTGCAAGCGCCCTACATCCTGGTGGCCTAACTCTTCGCACGGGAGCTGGCTCTGTCTCGGGTCGTGGCCTGAAGCACCTGGCGCCCACCTGGTAACCCAGGCTGCGAGGATTAGAGGCTCTCACGGTCGCAACGGGCCCGCCGCCTTTTCCCCTTCTGCCTATTCATGCCCGATCATCGCCCGGCCCTCCCCCCTTGGCGGGGGAGGGCCGGGGCGACGGGTCAGCCCATTTCCGGCGCGGGCGTGGCCCAGGGGCGCAGCGCCGCGTCGCGAACCGCAAACGCTTCGATGTCGGCGGCCCGGCTGCGGGTCAGATCGAGGTCGTCCCAGCCGTTGAGCAGCTTGGTGCGCCAGACCGGCGCGATGTCGAATCGCACCGTCTCCTCCGCGCCGCAGATCTCCTGCGCCTCCAGGTCGACCTCCAGCCGGATCAGCCCGGCTTCCAGCGCCCCCAGCAGCCGCTCCGCTTCCGCCTCGGTCACCCGGGCCGGCAACAGGCCGTTGTTCACCGCGTTGCCCGAAAAGATGTCCCCGAAACTCGGTGCGATGACCGCGCGAAAACCGTGGTCGACCAGGGCGTAGACCGCGGCCTCGCGCGACGAGCCGCCGCCGAAATTGCGCCGGGCGACGAGGATCCGGGCGTCCGCCCGTTCCGGCGCGTCCAGCGGGAAGCCGGGGACCGGGGCGCCGTCCGGCCCGTGGCGCAGGTCGTGGAGGAGGACGGGGCCGTAGCCCTCGGATCGCGGCCGCGACATGAAGCGGGCGGGAATCAGCTGATCGGTGTCCACGCCCGACAAGGGCAGCGGGCAGGCGACGGCGTCGAGTTTCTTGAAGGGCTCCATCAGACGTTCTCCCGGATCAGGTCGCGGTGGTCGCAGAGCCGCCCGGTCACCGCCGCCGCGGCGGCCATGGCGGGCGACATCAGGTGGGTGCGCGCGCCCGGCCCCTGCCGGCCCTTGAAGTTGCGGTTGGTGGTCGAGGCCACGCGTTCCCCCGGCGCCGCCAGATCGCCGTTCATGCCGACGCACATGGAGCAGCCCGAGGCGACCCATTCGAGGCCGGCGTCGCGGAAGACCGCGTCGAGCCCCTCCGCCTCCGCCTGCGCCTTGACCAGCGACGAGCCGGGGGAGACCATCCCGGGCAACCGCGCGCGACGCCCGCGCAGGACTTCGGCCGCGGCGCGCAGATCCTCGATCCGGGCGTTGGTGCAGGAGCCGATGAAGACCCTATCCACCGCGATCTCGGTCAGCTTCTGGCCGGCGGTCAGGCCCATATAGTCCAGCGCCGCGCGGATCGCGGCGGCGCGGGCGGGATCGGCGATGGCGTCCGGATCGGGGACGGAGGCGGAGATCGGGGCGGCCTCCTCCGGGCTGACGCCCCAGGTGACGGTCGGGGCGATCTCGGCGGCGTCGAGGATCAGCTCCCGGTCGAACTCGGCGTCCGGGTCCGTCGTCAACGCCGTCCAGGCCTCGCAGGCCCGGTCGAACGCCACGCCCTTGGGCGCCCGGGGGCGGCCCTTCAAAAAGGCGTAGGTGGTCTCGTCCGGGGCCACCTGCCCGCAGCGCGCGCCGCTTTCGATGGTGAGGTTGCAGAGCGTCAGGCGCCCTTCCATCGACAGCGCCCGCACCGCCTCGCCAGCGTATTCCACCGCATGGCCCCGCGCCCCATCCGCCCCGATGCGGGCGATGAAGCTCAGCGCCAGGTCCTTGGCGGTGATCCCGGGCGCGAGCCGCCCGTCGACGCGCACCCGCATCCGCTTCGGCCGGCTCTGCCACAGCGTCTGGGTCATCAGCACATGGGCGACTTCCGAGGCCCCGATCCCGAAGGCCAGCGCCCCGAATGCGCCGTGGGTGGAGGTGTGGCTGTCGCCGCAGACCATGGTGAGGCCGGGCAGGGTCAGCCCCTGCTCCGGCCCCAGCACATGCACGATCCCCTGGCGCGGGTCGTTCAGTCCGAACAGGCGAACGCCTTGCGCCGCGCAATTCGCCTCCAGCCGCCGCACCATGTCGGCGATGCCGGGGGCGATGGCGGCGAGGTCGCGGGTCCGGGTCGGCGCGTAGTGGTCGGCGACCCCGAAGGTCAGGTCGGGGCGGGCGACCCCGGCCTCCTTCTCGCGCAGCTTGGCGAAGGCGTGGTGCGAGCCCTCGTGCACGAAATGGCGGTCGATCCACAGCAGGGTCTGGCCGTCCTCCCGCTCCGCCACCGCGTGCATGTCCCAGAGCTTGTCGAAGAGCGTGCGGGGTGCGGTCATTGGGCGCCCTCCCAGGTCCGGACAAATCGCGCTTGCAGGGGCAGAGTGGCGCCGAAATCAGGAGAGCAGGACATGGCGGACCTTTCGTTCGATCTGACGGGGCGCGCAGCGCTGGTGACCGGCGCGCGCGGCGATATCGGGCGGGCCATCGCGGCCCGGTTCTCGCGGGCGGGGGCGCGGGTGGCGGCGGTGGATCTCGTCGCGCCCGAGGGCGTGGGCGAGATCGCGCTCGCCTGCGACGTGTCGGACCCCGATGCGGCGGCGGCCTGCGTGGCGGCCGCCGCCGCCCGCCTCGGCGGATTGGAGATCCTGGTCAACAACGCCGCCGCGCCGACGCCGCTGGGCGACGTCACCCAGATCTCGCCCGCCGACTGGGCCCATACGCTGGGGGTGAACCTGACCGGGGCGTATCTCATGGCGCGCGCCTGCATCCCGCATTTCCGCGCGACGGGGCGCGGGGTGATCCTCAACATCGCCTCCCAGCTCGGCCATGTCTCCACGCCGGGCCGGGCGGCCTATTCGGCCTCGAAGGCCGGGCTTCTGTCGCTCACCCGATCCATGGCGCTGGACCATGCGGGGGAGAACATCCGGTCGGTCTCGCTCTCCCCCGGGGCGGTGATGACCGGGCGGATCATCACCCAGGCGGGCGGCGAGGCCGCGGCGGAGGCCGCGCTCGCCCCCCTCCACCCCGTCGGCAGGGTGGGGCGGGTCGAGGAGATGGCGGCCGCCGCGCTCTTCCTCGTCTCCGACGCCGCCGGCTTCGTCATCGGCGCCGACCTGCTGGCGGACGGGGGGTATACGGCCCGCTAGGGCGGGGCTCAGGCGAGGGCGAGCGTCACCTCGATATTGCCGCGCGGGCCGATGGAGACCTTCGCGACCGCCGAGGGCGTGCCGATGGCCAGCTTCTTCGCCCGCGCCAGGAAATCGAGGGTGGAGACGAAGCAGGCCGCATAGCCGGCGGCGAAAAGCTGCTCGGGATTGGTCCCGCCCGCGCCGGTCCCGCCCATCGCCGCGGGTTTGACCAGTTTCAGGTCCAGCGCCCCGTCCGGGGTGGCGGCGGTTCCTTCGCGCCCGCCCCGGGCTTCGGCTTCGGCGGTGTAGAGGATTTTCATGTCGCATCTCCGTGCGGGCCGAGCAGGGCCGCGGCGGCCGGCGTGGCGATCCAGGCGGCGTAATCGGCGGCGGCCTGCTCGGGGGTGAGATAGGTGAAGCCGAAGTCCTTGCGGAACCGCGACCCGTCGATGGGGGTGCGGGCGCGCGAGAGGTCGTCGTTATAGGCGAGGTCGCCCTCCTCGGTCCCGGTCCCGGTCAGGGACCATTCGAACGGGGTCGCGCCCTGCATGGCCTCGGCCAGCAGATCGGGCCGCCAGATCGCGCCGGACGACAGGTTGTAGAGGTCATGGGGCAGGTCCCGGGTCTTGAGCAGCAGGGCCAGCGCCCGGGCGATGTCGCGCGAAGACGTCCAGTCCCGCGCCCCGCCGGCCCCGATCCGGGTGGCTTTCCCGGCCAGCCCGCGCGTCGCGATCTGGTGGGGCACGCTCAGGGTCTCGCGTACGCCGGTGTCGTGTTCCCACGGCCCGAACACCGCGGTGATCCGGGCGCGCACGGTGGTCAGCCCGTCACGGGCGGCTTCCGCGGCCAGCGTCTCGGAGGCGAGCTTGGTGAAGCCGTAGAGGCCCGAGGGCGCGGGCTCCGTCTCCTCCGTCACCGGCTCCGGCCCGAAGGGCAGCGCGCCGTAGACCGCGCCCGACGACGGGTAGACCACGCGGGTCAGGCCGGCGCGGCGCGCCTCCTCCAGGAGGATGGCGGTGGAGAGCGTGTTGACCTCCGCCGCCCGTCGCGCCGGCACGATGTCGGCCCGCGCGCCCAGCGTGATCGCGGCGAGATGCACCGCCGCAGCGGTCCCCGCCAGCGCCTCGGCCACGGCGGCGCGGTCGCGCACGTCGCCCTGGATCACCTCCAGCGATCCGGGCAGCGTGGCGAAATAATCCAGCGCGGCTTGGGTCGGCGGCCGGTCGTTGAACGCGCGGACGCTCGCGCCCTCCGACAGCAGATGGTCGAGCAGGGCGAGGCCGACGAAGCCGCCGGCCCCGGTCACCAGATAGGTCATGCGATCTCCCGTGCGGCCTGATGGCCGGAATAGATGGCCTCGAGCGCGGTGCGCGGGGCGAGGGCGTCGCCGATGCGGCGCACCGGCAGGGAAAGGGCGCGCAGCGCGGGCCAGAGGCCGGGGGCGGCGCGGTCGTGGTCGGCGACGATGACGGCGGAGAGGCCGGGGAGCAACTCGGCCTCGCCGCTGGACAGCTCCTCGATGGTCAGGGTCTCGCCGTCCCAGGCGAGGGGGCGGCGGAGCGGGCGGACCCGCACGGCGCGGGCGCGCAGGCGGGCGGAGGTGGCGAGGGTGGAATAGATCGAGGTGCGCCAGGCGAAGGCGGCGGGCGGGGTCAGCACGGTGACGTCATGGCCGAGATCGGCGAGTCGCTCGATCACCGACAGCGCCGCCCAGTCGCCGGTGAAATCCGCGAAGGCGATGCGGGGGCCGAGGGTTTCGGGGTCCGCCAGCGCCTCGGTCGGGGTCAGCACCCGCCCGCCGCCGGGCAGGGAGGGCGCCGCGGGGGCGGAGCCGGTGGCGAGCAGGATGACGTCGGCCCCGTGGGCCGCGATGGCGGCCGCGTCGGCGCGGCGGTTGAGCGTGACCTCGACGCCGGCGCGGGCCAGCGCCTCGGCCTGGCGCGCGAGCATGTCGGCGAGGCCGGCGCGCTTCGGCATCGTCCTGGTCCAGATCAATTGGCCGCCCAGCGCCGCCCCCGCCTCCCACAACGCCACCCGGTGGCCGAGGGCGGCGGCGGTGGTCGCCGCCTCCATCCCCGCGGGGCCGCCGCCGATGACCAGCACGCGGCGGGGGGTGGCGGCGGGGACCGTGGCGGGTTCGGGCCAGGCGCCCTCCATCCCTGCCATCGGGTTGACCAGGCAGCGGATCGGCAGGTTGCGTTCCAGCATCCCCGCGCAGCCCTGGTTGCAGGCGATGCAGGCGCGGATTTCGGCTTCGCGCCCCGCCCTGGTCTTGTTGACGATGGCCGGTTCCGCGATATGCGCCCGCGCCATGCCGACCGCGTCGGCGATGCCGGCTTCGAGCGCCGCCTCGGCCTGGTCGAGCGTGGTGAAGCGGCACACCGCGAAGACCGGCGCGGGGTCGCCCGCCGCCCGCAACGCAGTGCGGATCCGGGCCGGCAGCGCGCGGAAGGGTGCGGGGTCCATCGCCATGTCGGCCATCTGCGTCGCCAGCGAATAGGACGCGTGATAGGCGGAATGAGACACGTTCACGAAGTCGAGCCGCGAGGCCGCGGCGAGCCGCACCGCGACCCGCTCCGCCTCGTCGATGGTCAGCCCGCCGGGCACGTATTCCTCCGCCCCCAGCCGGATCCCGAGGCAGAACCCCTCTCCGACCGCCGCGCGCACCGCCTGCAGCACCGCGATGGGGAACCGCAGCCGGTTCGCGAGCGACCCGCCATAACCGTCCCCCCGGTGGTTCGACAGCGGCGAGATGAATTGCTGCAGCAGGTGGCCATGCGCCATCTGCAGCTCGATCCCCTCGAACCCGGCCTCGACCAGGTTACGGGCGGCGCGGACATGGCCGTCGATCACCTCGGCCATGTCGTCCTCGTCCATCTCCCGTGGCGGCAGGCCGGTGGACGACCAGGCGACGGGGGAGGCGCCCCAGGACACCGTGCGCTCGAACTCCCCCTCCACCTGCCGGCCGAGATGGATGATCTGGCCGAGGATCCGCGCGCCCTCGGCCTTCACCGCGGAGGTGATCCGCGCGAAAGGCGCGATGCAGCTCTCGTCGAACCCCTGCACCGCCTGCGGCCGCCCGACCGAGTTCAGATGCACCCGGATCGACTCGAAGACGATCGCACCGACTCCGCCCCTCGCGCGGGCGAGGTGGTAGTCGAGATGACGCTGGGTCGGCAGGTGGTCGGCGCCGTAATTGGTGGTGTGGGCCGGCACGAAGATCCGGTTGCGCAAGCGCAGCGGGCCCACCTGCAACGGGCTGAGCGTCAGCGGATGGCGGGCGTCGCGGGCTGGCGTCGCGGGGACGGGCGTCACGGGCGGGAACCTCCGGTTTCGATCGCGTTGTCCGGACAATATTGTGATTGACCGAAGCTGTCACGTGTTTCATACAAGTTTCGTGTCAGGAAAAATACAGGTTTGGAGCGACAGGTGCGACAGGCGACCGAGCCTCTCAAGGCCCAGCGGATCTACCTGCTGCTGCGGGACCTGATCGTCGCCGGCGATCTCGGTTCGGGCGCGCGCCTGCCGTCGGAACCGACGCTCGCGGTCGAACATGGCGTGTCGCGGGTCACCATCCGCCGGGCGCTGGCGCGGCTGGACGACGAGGGGCTGATCGAGAAGCGCGCCGGCTCCGGCACCTTCGTGCGCCCGGCGGCCCCGATGGTGCGCGCCGCCATCGCCGACATGTCCAACGTCTTCGCCCACCTGATCGAGATGGGGCGGACCACCGACGCCCGGCTGCTGTCCTTCGACTACATGACCCCGCCCGAAAGCATCCGCGCCGCGCTCGGCATGGAGGCGGACGAGCGCGTCCAGCGCTCCGTCCGGGTGCGCACCGTGGACGGGGCCCCGTTCTCGCACCTCACCGCGCATGTGCCGGAGCGGATCGGCCGCGCCTGGACCCGCGACCAGCTGGCGCGCGAGCCGCTGCTGGGCCTGATCGAGGCGGCCGGGCGCAGTCCCGCCCGTGCCGGGCAGGAGGTGTCCGCTGTGCTCGCCGGCCCCGAAGTGGCGGATGCGCTGGAGGTCGAGGTCGGCTCGGCGCTGGTGTCGCTTACCCGCACCGTGTTCGGCCCCGACGACGAGGGGCTGGAGCATCTCCAGGCGCTTTACCGACCCGACCGCTACAGCCTGCGCATGGATCTGGTGCGAGAAGGCGGGGCCGGAAAGCGACGCTGGAGCCCGATAAGTCCGGTCTTCGCTGGAAAAACGCCGCGCGCAACGCGGGTCAACGCCAACAGACCGAACCCGAAAAACCATCTCGAACAGGAAGGTGACCCATGACCGGAATTCTGAAAACCACCTCGCGCCGGGCCGTGCTCAAGGGCGGCGCCGCGGCGGCCGTCGGCATCCTCGCCGCCCCGCGGATTCTTCGCGCGCAGCCCGCGTCGGTGAAGATCGGCCTGCTGCAGCCGCTGTCGGGCTTCCTCGCCCAGGCCGGCGATCTGGCCAGGATCGGCGCCGAATACGCGGTGAAGGAGATCAACGACGCCGGCGGCATCCAGTCGCTCGGCGGCGCGCCGGTCGAGCTGATCGTGGGCGACAGCCGGTCGAACGCCGAAGCCGGCGCCCAGGCGACGGAAGAGCTGAACTCGGCCGGCGTCGTCGCCATCGGCGGCGGCTTCGCCTCGGGCATCTCGCTGACCGCGACCCAGGCCGCGGCGCGCTACGACCTGCCGTTCCTGGTCGACAGCGCCGTGGCGGATTCGATCACCGAGCGCGATCTGAAGAACACCTTCCGCTTCGGCCCGAATTTCTCGATGGCGACCGAGATCGCGCTGGCGAACCTCGTCAAGCTGAACGACGCCTCGGGCAAGGCCGCGAAGACCGTGGCGCTGGTGCATGAGGACGGGCTGTTCGGTTCGGGTCTCGCCAAGATCATGCAGGACAAGCTGCCGGGTCTGGGCTTCGAGATCGTGGCGGTGCTGTCGCATCCGACGCCTGCCCGCGACATGTCCAACATCGCGCTGCAGCTGCGGTCGCTGAAACCGGACCTGATCATCCCGTCGCATTACTACAACGAGTTCGTGCTGCTCGCCCGCACCCTGCAGCAGCAGCGGGTGAAGCCGAAGGGGATCTACGCGATCTTCGGCGGCGCCGCGTCGTCCTACCAGTTCGTCAAGGAATATCCCGAGGCGGCCGAGGGCGTGTTCGACTGCAACCACTGGGGCGACCCGACCAACCCGACCGACGCCGCGCTGAAGAAGATGGTCGAGGATCAGGGCAAGTTCTTCGCCTACAACACCCCGATCAACTACTCGCTGGTCAAGGTGCTGGCCGAGGCGGTCGAGAAGGCCGGCAAGGCCGACCGGGGCGCGGTGATCGAGGCGCTGGCCTCCTCCGAGTTCGACTCGGGCGTGATGCCCTACGGGATGACCCGGTTCGACGCCTCCGGGCAGAACGGGTCGGCCCTGCCGCTCAACACCCAGGTCCAGGGCGGCGAGATCAAGGTGATCTACCCCGAGGACTACGCGCAGGCCGCGCCGAAATTCCCCGTCTGATCCTGACATCCGGGGGCGCAGCGGCGCCCCCGGTCCCACCCGAATCTGCGAGCCCGCATGCATTCCCCCCTGATCGTGGCCGAGGCGCTGCTGAACGGCCTGATGCTCGGCGCCGTCTACGCGCTGGTGGCGCTGGGCCTGACGCTGGTCTACGGCGTCCTGCACATCGTGAATTTCGCCCATGGCGCGTTCCTGACGGTCGCCATGTTCGGCGTCTGGCTGGCGTGGAGCCGGCTTGGGCTGGACCCGTATCTGTCGATGACCCTGCTGGTCCCCGCCATGGCCGCGCTCGGCTACGCCGCCCAGCGCTGGGTGATCGGGCCGGCGAGCCGGGGGGCCGACAACTCGATCCTGCTGGTGACGCTGGGCCTTTCGATCATCATCGAGAACGGGCTGCTCGCCATCTTCCGCTCCGACACCCGCACCATCGACACCGATTACGCCTTTCAGGTCGTCGAGCTCGGGCCCCTGCTGCTGTCCTTCCCCCGCGTGGTGGGCCTGGGCGCGGCGCTGGCGACGGCGGCGGCGCTCTGGGTGATCCTCAACCGCACCGATATCGGCCGCGCCATCCGCGCCGTGGCCAAGGAGAAGCTGGGCGCGAGCCTGGTGGGCATCGACGTGGCCCATGTCTACGCGGTGACCTTCGCCATCGGCGCCGCCTGCCTCGGCGTCGCGGCCGCGCTGCTGATGCCGGTGTTCTACGTGGCGCCCAACACCGGCGCCGCCTTCGTGCTGGTCGCCTTCACCATCGTGGTGCTGGGCGGCATGGGCTCGGTCACCGGCGCGCTGGTCGGCGGGCTGCTGATCGGGGTGGTGGAGAGCGCGTCGTCGCTGTGGTTCGGCGACAGCCTCGGCCAGATCGGCATCTTCCTGATTTTCATCGCGGTGCTGCTGGTCCGGCCCACCGGCCTGTTCGGAGCGCGCCCATGACCCCCCGCGATCTCGCCGCCCCGCTCGCGGTCACCGCCGGCCTCTGCGTCGTGCCGTTCCTCGGGCTCGACGGCACAATGCTCAACCTTCTGATCTTCATGATGATCATCGCGCTGGCGGCGCAGGGTTGGAACATCCTCGGCGGCTTCGGAGGGCTCGCGTCCTTCGGGCACGCCGCCTTCTTCGGGACCGGGGCCTACGCCACCGCGATCCTGCAGACCAAGGTCGGGCTCGGCGCCTGGCCGGCGCTGCTGTGCGGCGTGGCGCTGGGCGCGGCGGTGGGGGCCTTCATCGGCTTTCTCAGCTTCCGGTCCGGCCTGCGCGGGTCGTATTTCGCGCTGATCACGCTCGCTTTCGCCGAGGTGCTGCGCATCGCCTCCAACGCCACCGAGTTCACCGGCGGCGCCGCGGGCATCCTCGTCCGGCTCGACTACGGGTTCTGGAACCTCCAGTTCGAGGACCGGCGCTGGTTCGCGGTGCTGGCCGTGCTCTGCGTCGGGGCTGCGCTGGTGCTGGTCCGATGGATCGAGCGCGCCCGCTTCGGCGCCCGCCTGATCGCGGTGCGCGAGAACGAGGAGGCGGCCAAGGCGCTCGGCGTCGACGTGTTCCGGGTGAAGATGGGCGCGATCAGCCTGTCGGCCGGGGTCACGGCGCTCGCCGGCTGCCTTTATGCGCAGAACTTCCTCTTTCTGGATGCGCAGGTGGCCTACGGCTCCTGGATCTCCATCGAGGCGCTGTTCGCGGCCATCGTCGGCGGGCTCGGCACGCTTTTCGGGCCGCTGATCGGGGCGGTGGTGCTGCTGGGGCTGGGCGAGGTGACCAAGGCCTATGCGGGCGGGGTTCCGGGGGTCGATCTGGTGGTGTTCGGGATCATCCTGATCCTGACTGTCGCCTTCGCGCCGGGCGGGCTGACCGGCCTCGCCGCCCGGCTGGGCTTTCGCGGAGGGCGCGCGTGATGCTGCTTGCCGAAGGACTGACCAAGCGCTTTTCGGGCCTCACCGCGGTGGACAACGCCACGGTGGAGGCGCGCGAGGGCGCGATCACCGGCCTGATCGGGCCGAACGGGGCGGGCAAGACCACGCTCTTCGCCATGGCCTCGGGGTTTCTGAAGCCTGACGCGGGGCGCGTCAGCTTCGCGGGGCAGGACGTCACCGCGATGCCGCCGCATCTGCGGGCGGAGGCCGGCATGGCCCGCACCTTCCAGATCGTGCAGCCCTTCGCGGGCCTCACCGTGCGCGAAAACATCGCCGTCGGCGCTTTCCTGCGCACGCCCTCGCGGACCGAGGCCCTGGCCCGGGCCGAGGCGGTGGGAACCCGGCTCGGCCTCGGCCCCGATCTCGACCGCGCCGCGTCGGGCCTGACCGTCGCCGGGCGAAAACGGCTGGAACTGGCCCGGGCGCTCGCGACCGAGCCGAAGCTCCTGCTGCTCGACGAAGTGCTCGCCGGCCTCAACCCCTCCGAAATCCGCGACATCCTTCCCGTGATCCGCGCCATCCGCGACGAGGGGGTCACCATCCTGATGATCGAACACATCATGCAGGCGGTGATGAACCTCTGCGAGACGGTCTACGTGCTGTCGCAAGGCAAGATGATCGCCGAAGGTCCGCCGGCTCAGGTCTGCGAGGACCCGGGCGTGATCGAGGCCTATCTGGGCAAGGGCGCCGCCGCCCGCATGAAAGCCGACGCCGCGGGAGGGGCCGCCCATGCTTGAGGTCACCGATCTGCGCACCGGCTATGGCGGGGCCGAGGTGCTGCGCGGCCTGTCGCTGACCGTCAACGCCGGGGAAATCGTCGCCGTGCTCGGCGCCAACGGGGTCGGCAAGACCACGCTGAACATGGCGCTGTCGGGCGTTATAAAACCCTGGTCCGGCGCCATCCGCTTCAACGGGGCGGAGATCGGCGGGGCCAAGCCCCCCGCCATCGTCGCCGCCGGGCTGGTGCATGTGCCCGAGGGGCGCAAGATCTTTCCGAACCTCTCGGTGCGGGAGAATCTTGAGCTCGGCGGCTATCTGGTGGCGCGGTCCGGCCGTGCAGCCAACCTCGCCCGGGCCTTCGACACCTTCCCCCGCCTGAAGGAACGCGCCGGCCAGCTCGCCGGCACGCTTTCGGGCGGCGAACAGCAGATGCTCGCCATCGGCCGCGGGCTGATGAGCGAGCCCAGGCTCCTGATCCTCGACGAACCCTCGCTGGGCCTCTCGCCCCTGCTGGTCGAGGAGATGTTCGGCCTGATCGCCGGTCTGGCCCAAGGCGGCCTGCCGATCATGCTGGTGGAGCAGAACGTGGTGCAGTCGCTCGACCTCGCTTCGCGCGCCTACATCCTTGAGAACGGCCTGGTGGCGCTGGAAGGGGAGGCGGCCAAGCTCGCCGCCGACCCCGAGCTGAAGCGCGCCTATCTGGGCCTGTGACCATCGCCGCGCGCCAAAACGCCGGCGGACAAAGACAAGGGGATCAACCCATGAGCCTGAAATCCCGCCTGACCGAGGACCGCGTGCTGGTCGCGCCCGGGGTCTACGACGCGCTGTCGGCCTCGGTCGCCGCCGCCGCGGGCTTCGAGGCGCTGTATCTCTCGGGCGCCGGCATCGCCTACACCCGGCTCGGACGGTCCGATATCGGGCTGGTGTCGATGGCCGAGGTGGCGGATGTGATCGCCATGGTCCGCGACCGGGTGCCGACCCCGATGATCGTGGACGCCGATACCGGCTACGGCAACGCGCTGAACGTGGAACGCACGGTGCGCCTGTTCGAGCGGGCGGGCGCGACGGCCATCCAGCTCGAGGATCAGACCAACCCCAAGCGCTGCGGGCACCTGAAGGACAAGACGGTGATCCCGGCCGGCGAGATGGTTGGAAAGATCAAGGCGGCCGTGGACGCGCGGGTTTCGGACGAAACCCTGATCGTCGCGCGCACCGACGCGCTGGCGACCGAGGGCCCCGACCGCGCCATCGACCGCGCCCGCGCCTATGCCGCGGCCGGAGCCGACGTGCTTTTCGTCGAGGCCCCCCAGTCCGCCGAGCAGCTCGCCCGCGTGGCGCGGGAGCTTTCCGGCACGGTCCCCCTGATCGCCAACATGGTGGAGGGCGGGGACACCCCGCTTCAGGGGGCCGCGGATCTGGCCGCGCTCGGCTTCCGCATCGCCATCTTCCCCGGCGGCGTCGTGCGCGCCGTGGCCCGGACCATGACCGACTACTACGCCTCGCTCGCGCAGGCGGGCTCCAACAAGCCCTTCGCCGACCGCATGTTCGATTTCAACGGCCTCAACGACCTGATCGGAACCCCGGATCTGCTGGCCCGCGGCGCCCGCTACGAGGCCCCCGAACACCAGACCCCCGACGAGGAGACGCGCAAGTGAGCGCCAAAATTCCCCCCGCCGCCGCCGCCGCCGCGCTCGATCCGGTCACGCTCGCCGTCCTCAAGGGCCGGCTGGAGCAGATCGTGGACGAGATGGACGCGACGCTCTATCGCTCCGCCTTCAACCCGACCATCGCCGAGGCGAAGGACGCCTGCCACGGCATCTACGATCCGGTCACCGGCGACACCCTGGTCCAGGGCGCCGGCGGTCTGCCGATCTTCGTGGGCGCGATGGCCTTCGCCGTGCGCGCCGTGATCCGGCGGGTGGAGGAGAACGGCGGCCTCGCCCCCGGCGACGTCTACCTGTTCAACGACCCCTACGAAGGTGGCACCCACCTCAACGATTTCCGGTTGGTGCGCCCGATCTTCCGGGAGGGAAAACTCTTCGCCTGGATGGCGTCGGTCGGCCACTGGCTCGACATCGGCGGCAACGTGCCCGGCGGCTACAATCCCAAGGCCACCGAGTCCTTCCAGGAGGGCATGCGTCTGCCCCCGGTGAAGCTCTACACCGCCGGCGTGCTGAACAAGGACATCACCGCGATCCTCGACGCCAATTCGCGGCTGCCGATGTCCAACTGGGGCGATCTCAACGCCCAGCTCAACGCGCTCGACCTGGGCGAGAGCCGTTTGCACGCCCTGCTCGACGATTATGGCGACGCGGTGATCGCGCAGGCCTTCGTGGCGTTTTCGGACCGGGCCGAGGCGATGATGCGCGCGGCGATCACCGCCATTCCCGACGGGCGGTATTCGTTCGAGGACGTGCTCGACAATGACGGCATCGTCGACGAGCCGCTGACCGTGGCGCTGGACGCGACGGTGACCGGCGACCGCCTGATGCTCGATTTCTCGCGGTCCTCGGGCGCCTGCCTCGGCCCCATCAACATCTCGCGGTCGACCACCATCGCCGCCTGCTACGTGGCGCTGAAGCACATCTTCCCGGAGGTGCCCGCCAATGCCGGCTGCCTGCGCCCCATCGATTTCGGCATCGTCGACGGCTCGCTGCTGGGCGCCGACGCGCCCCGCCCCGTGGCGGGCTACACGGAAACCATCCTGCGCCTGATCGGCGTGGTCTTCGGCGCCATCGCCCAGGCCGACCCCGCCCGCGCGCTGGGCGCCCCCTTCGGCACCATCAACGCGCTGTCGCTGTCGGGGCGCCGGGGAGATGGCTCGCGCTGGGTCATGTTCTCGTTCTTCGGCGGCGGGCTGGGGGGCAATCCCGAGAGCGACGGGCTCAACCACGCCAACAACCCGATCTCCACCGCCACCATCCCGCCGGTGGAGATCCTCGAGGCCGCCTATCCGGTGATGTTCACCCAATGGGCGCTGCGTCCCGACAGCGCCGGCCCCGGCGCGCATCGCGGCGGCGTCGGCGCGGTCTATGAGATCGAGCCGCTGGTCGACGCCGACGTGGCCCTGCTGGGCGAGCGCGGCAAGGCCCCGCCCTTCGGCGTCGCCGGCGGCGGGCCCGCCGCGATGAATGAATTCCACTGGCAGACCGAGGACGGCGAGGCCTCCCCCCCCATGGTATCGAAGATCACCGACCTGCACCTTTCCGCCGGCCGCCGCCTGCGGCTCGAAACCCCCGGCGGGGGCGGATGGGGAGACCCGATGACCCGGACCCCGGAGGCGGTCGCGCGCGACGTGCGATCGGGATTCGTCAGCCCCGCGCGGGCGGCGTCCGACTACGGCGTGGCGCTCGATGCGGTCGGTCAGGTTGATGCGGCGGCCACCGCCGCCCTGCGGGGGGACCGGGCATGAGCGACGCGAAAGGCTCCATCGTCGGCGTCGATGTCGGCGGCACCTTCACCGACCTGTTCCATTTCGACGAGGCCACCGGCGTATTCCGCACCGGCAAGGTGCCGTCCAACCGCGGCGACGAGGCGGTCGGCTTCCTCGACGGCCTCAAGGGCTTCGGCGCGGTGGCGGACCTCGCCTCCATCGTCCATGGCACCACCGTCGGCACCAATGCGCTGCTGGAGCGCAAGGGCGCCAAGGTCGGCCTGATCACCACCACCGGGTTCCGCGACGTGCTGGAGATGCGCCGCCGCGATCGCCGGTCCACCTGGGGCCTGACCGGGGATTTCACGCCGGTCATCGAGCGTGATTTCCGCATGGAAGTCGACGAACGCACGCTGGCCAGCGGCGAAATCCGCGTCGCCCTCGACCCCGGGCAGGTGCGCGAAGCCGCCCGCAAGCTGGTGGCGATGGGGGCCGAGTCCCTCGCCATCGTCTTCGTCAACTCCTACGCCAACCCGGCCAACGAGATCGCCGCGATCGAGGCGGCGCGCGAAGTCTGGCCGAACGAGCATCTGGAGCGTTCCTCCGCCATCCTTCCGGAAATCCGCGAGTTCGAGCGCGCCTCGACCACCGCGCTGAACGCCTATCTGCAGCCGGTGGTGGGGTCCTATCTGGCGAAGCTCGAGGGCGCGCTCGCCTCCGAGGATTTCGCCGGAAAATTCCATATCGTGCAGTCGAATGGCGGCGTGATGTCGACCGAAGTCGCGCGCCGGCTTCCCGCCCGCACCGCGCTTTCGGGTCCGGCGGCGGGCGTGATCGCGGCGGCGGCCATCGCCGAGGCGGCGGGCTTCCCGGATGTGATCACCGGCGATCTCGGCGGCACCTCCTTCGACGTCTCGCTGATCGTGGGCGGGGAGACCGCGCTCGCGCCCCAGACCACCGTCGATTTCGGCCTGGTGATCCGCACCCCGATGATCGAGATCACCACCATCGGGGCCGGCGGCGGCTCCATCGCCCATGTGGACGTCGGGGGCATGCTGCAGGTCGGTCCGGAAAGCGCCGGGTCCCGCCCCGGCCCGGTCTGCTACGGGCAGGGAGGGACGCGCCCGACGCTGACCGATGCCAATGTCGTGCTCGGCCGGATCAACGCCGAACGTCCCATCGGCGGCAAGCTCGCCCGGCTCGACGTCGAGAGCGCCAAGGCCGCCATCGACGAACATGTGGCCAAGCCCCTCGGCCTCGGGGTGATGCAGGCGGCGGAGGCCATCGTGCGCGTCGCCGACGGCAAGATGGCCGGCGCCATCCGCCTGATGTCGATCGAACGGGGGCATGACCCGTCCCGCTTCGCCGCCGTCCCCTTCGGCGGCGGCGGCGCGCTGCATGTCGGCGCGCTGATCAAGGACGTGGGGCTGAAGGCGGCGCTGGTGCCGCGCTATCCGGGCGTCACCTCGGCGCTGGGCTGCGTGATCGCCGACATCCGCCACGACCAGGTTCAGACGGTGAACCTGTTCCTCGCCGATCTCGACGCCGAAGCCCTTGGCGCCCGCATGGCGGAGGAGGCCGAGGCCGCCGTCGCCGTGGTCAAGGCCGCCCGCCTGTCGGTGGACCGGATCGAGACCCGGTTCGAGCTCGACATGCACTATATCGGCCAGACCCATACGCTGGCGGTGTCCCTGCCCGCGAGCCTTGGAGGGGGGAAGGTCGAGATCTCCGTCGACATGATCCGGGCAGCGTTCGAAAAGGCTTATCAGGCGAGCTTCTCCCGCCTGCTGCCGGGCGCGGGGATGCGGATCGTGAACCTGCGGACCTCGGCCATCGGGATCCGGCCGAGCTTCGACCTCGCGGCCCTCGCCCCGGGCGAGGAGGCGTCGGAGGAGAAGGCTTCCCGGCCCTCCCGCCTGGTCTGGTTCGGCGGCGAATGGCATGAGGCGTCGGTCTGGGCGCGGCTCGACCTGCCGGTCGGAGCGGTGGTCCCCGGCCCGGCGATCCTCGAGCAACCCGACGCGACGGTGGTGGTCGACCCCGACCTCACCGCCCGCATCGACCGTTTCGGCAATGTGATCGTGGAGCGCAAATGACCCATCCCGTCCCCATCGAGCGCACGGCGCTGCTGACCGTCGACCTGCAGAACGACTTCATCCATCCCGAAGGCGCCTATGGCCGCGCCGGGCAGGGGGCGGCGGAGATCGCGGCGCTGCCGGTCCGGCTTCGGCCCCTGGTCGATCTGCTGCGGGCCAGGGGCGGCTGGTATGTCTCGACCCAGTTCACTCTGGTCCCCGCCAAGGGCGAGCCGCTGATCGCGCCGCATCTGAAGGCCCTGCGCCCGTTCCTGACCAAGGGCGATTTCGCCCCCGGCAGCTGGGGCAACGCCTTGGTGGATGAGCTGCAACCCGCGGATATGGTTGTGGAAAAAATCGCCTACTCCGCCTTCTACCAGACCCGCATGGAATGGGCGCTCCGAAAAGCGGGGATCGAGCGTCTGCTGGTCGCGGGCATCGTCACCAATGGCGGCGTCGCCACCACCTTCCGCGACGCCCATGTCCGCGAATTCGACGCGATCCTGCTGGAAGACGGCTGCGCCGCCTTCTCCCGGAAGACCCATGACGAGGCGGTGCAGGCGCTGCGCCCCGTCGGCCGGGTCGCCACCATCGCCGAGATGATGGCGGAGCTCGACGCGCAATGACCGGTCCCGCCGCTTCCGTCGAGACCTCGGACCGGCCCTTCGAGCTGACCGTCCCGGCGGTGATCGTCGGCGCGGGGGCGGCCGGGCTGGTCGCGGCGCTGACCCTGCGGGGCGAAGGGCGCGAGGTGCTGGTGCTGGAGCGCGACGCCATCCCCCGCGGCTCCACCGCCCTGTCGGCGGGCCTGATCCCGGCCCCCGGCACCCGCTGGCAGGCGGCGGCGGGGGTGGAGGACGCCCCCGCCCGTTTCGTCGCCGACATCCTGAAAAAAGCCCATGACGAACCGGACCCGGCCCTCGCCGCGCTGATGGCCGAGACCGTCGGCCCGACGCTCGAATGGCTCGCCGACGCGCATGGGCTTCCGTTCTCGCTGGTCGAGAATTTCTCATATCCCGGCCATTCGGCCCTGCGCATGCACGGCCTCCCCACCCGCTCCGGCGAGGCGTTGATCGACCGTCTCGCCCGCGCGGCCGAGGCGGCGGGGGTGGAGGTGCTGACCGGCGCCCAGGTCGACCGGCTGATCGTCTCGCTGAACGGCACCGTCCGCGGCGTCGGGTTCGTGCGTCCCGACGGCGGGCGGGAGGAGGTGGGCTGCGACGCCCTGATCCTCGCCTGCAACGGCTATGGCGGGAACAAGGCCAAGGTCGCGGCGCATATCCCCAGCCTTCGCGACGCGCTCTATTTCGGCCATCCCGGCAATCAGGGCGAGGCTCTGGATTGGGGCGAGGCGCTCGGCGCCGCCACCCGCGACCTCGGCGGCCACCAGGGCCACGGCTCCGTCGCGCATCCCGAGGGCATCCTCATCACCTGGGCCACGGTGATGGAGGGCGGGTTTCAGGTGGACGTTTCAGGCGCCCGATTCTCGGATGAATCCACCGGCTATTCCGAGCAGGCCGCACGCGTGCTCCAGCAGCCGGACGGCATCGCCTGGACGATCTTCGACGCGCGGATCGCCGGCATCGCCCGCCAGTTCGAGGATTTTCGCCGGGCCGAGGCGATGGGTGCGATCCGCGAAGCCGAGGACCTGCCCGCCCTCGCCGCCGTCATCCGGGTTCCCGAGGCGACCCTCGCCGCCACCTTCGAAACCGTCGAGGCGGCGAAGCGCGGCGCGGCTCCGGACCCGTTCGGCCGCGCCTTCGAAGGCGTGCCGCCGCTGGAAGCGCCCTATCGCGCGGTGCGGGTGACGGGCGCGCTGTTCCACACCCAGGGTGGACTTGCGGTGGACGATCAGGCTCGCGTGGTCCGCGCCGACGGGACTGCGATCGCAAATCTCTTCGCCGCGGGCGGGGCGGCTTGCGGGGTCTCGGGCCGGGGGGCGGAGGGGTATCTCTCGGGCAACGGCCTGCTGTCGGCGGTGGCGCTGGGCCGGGTCGCGGGGCGCGCCGCCGCGAAACTCTGAAGCTACCCGCCCGCCGCCGGGACCCGCAGGCGGGCGGCGATGAAGCGGGCGATGAACGGCCCCGCCGCCAGCACCGCAAGAAAGCGCGCGGTCTGCATCGCCATCACGAAGGGCACGTCCACGTCCGAGCCCGCGGCGATGATCGCCACCGAATCCGCCCCGCCCGGCGAGGTGGCGAGGAAGGCGGTCAGCGGGTCGATCCCCGCGAACTCCGCCAGCGCCATCGCGAACCCCCCGCACAGCGCCAGCAGCCCGGCCACCGCCAAGGTCAGCCGGGGCAGGGCGCGGGCGGCATGGTTCAGGATCCGCCGGTTGAAGCGCAGCCCGATGGCCCAGCCCGTCGTCGCGAAGGCGGCGGCGAGCAGCCAGGGCGGGGTCGACACCTCCGCCGTGCCCGAATTCTCCAGCGTCGCGGTGATCAGCAGCGGCAGCAGGAAGGCGCCCGACGGAATCCGCAGCAGGCGCGTCGCCAGAAGGCTGACCGCGACCACGCCCGCGGTGACCGCCAGCGCGGGGAGGTCGGCGGCCGGAAACCACTCGGTCGCGGGCCGTCCGCCCTCGGGCGCGCCCAGCCACAGCCGGGTGACCAGCGCCGCCGAGGCCGCGACCATCCCCACCCGCAGATACTGCATCACCGCCACCAGCCGCATGTCGGCGCCATAGCTTTGGGACATCAGCACCATGGCCGACGCCGCGCCCGGAGACGCGCCCCATACCGCGGTGGTCCCCGGCAGCACCTGGGCGCGGGCGAGGATGTAGCCGAGCCCCGCGCTCGCCGCGATCACCGAAGTGACGCCGAGCACGAAGATCGGCCAGTCGGTCCCGATCTCGGCCAGCGTCCCGGCGGGGATGTTGGCCCCGACCATGCAGCCGATCACGCCCTGGGCCAGCATGAAGCCCGCGTCATGCATCTGGGCGCGGCCACCGTTGACCGCGATCACGATCGCCGCCGCCATGGGGCCAAGCAGCAGGGCCGCGGGCAGATGCGCCCATTCGAGACCCCCCGCCACCAGCGCCGACAGCGCGGCCAGCGCCGCCCATTGCGCGGTCACCGGCCAGCGGGCGAGGCGACCGGGGTCGCGACGCTCGGCCGGTTCGGGCGCCGCGACGGGGGGAAGCTGGGGAAGATCGGGCAAGAAGGCTACGCTCGCGGACTGGCGCGCCTGGGCCCCCGGTTCGGGGGCGGCGCGGTCGGGGATCATGGACGGCGAACCCGGCGAGGCCGGGGCCGGATCACGGCATGTAGGCGCCACCGTTGATCCAGAGAACCTGCCCGGTCATGAAGGCGCTGTCCTCGGACATCAGAAATCTCATCGGTCCGACGATATCGCGCGGGGTGGCCACCCGTCCAAGCGGCGTCATGGCGCGGTGACGCGAAAGGTCGACGGCGTCGGCCGCGGTCTCGTCCGACCGCCCCGTGCCGCCGCGGATGAAGGCGGTGTCGACCACCGCCGGCCCCACCGCGTTGACCCTGATATGCGGCGCGAGCTCCAGCGCCAGGGTCTTGGTCAGCGCGATCACGCCGGCCTTGGCCATGGCGTAGGGGCCGAAGCCCGGGCGGATGAACGCGCCGAGGCCCGACGTGGTCAGCACCATCGCGCCCCCTTCGGCCATCAGCGGCGCCGCGGCCTTGGCGGCGAGGAAGCACGACCGCAGGTTCCCCTCGATCACCTCGTCGAAATAGGCGGCTTGGGTGTCGGCGAGGGGCCGGATCTCGGAATTCCAGCCGGCGAGGTTGACGAAGCCGTGCATCCCCTCGGGCCAGAGGGCCGCCACCGCGTCCATCGCCGCGGCGACGGACGCCTCGGACGTGGCGTCCACCTCGATCTGCGCGCAGTCCTGGGGGTGACGGGCGAGGGAGGCGGGCAGGTCGAGCACCGCGACCCGGTCGCCCTCGGCCAGCAGGGCCGCGACCAAGGCCCGGCCGATGCCGCCCGCCCCGCCCAGAACCGCGATGTTGCGGGTCATGGGGCGACGCCGTCGGAGACGACCCCGGCAGACACGGTGGCGAGATAGGCGAGGATGTCCGCCTCGCTCACCACATCGGCGTATTTGGCGTTCATGTCGAAGAGGTTGGCCTCATGCGGGCCGGGGTGACGGTCGCCGCAGGCCTCGGCCACCACCAGCGTGGCGAAGCCGTGGGACATGCAGTCCACGCAGGTCGCGCGCACGCAGCCCGACGTGGTCAGCCCGGTCAGGATCACCGAGTCGATCCCCGCGGCGGTCAGGGTCGACGCCAGCGAGGTCCCGAAGAACGCGGAAGGGTACTGCTTGGAGATGATCAGCTCATCGGCCTCCGGGACCAGCCCGTCGGCGAATTCGCCGGTCCTGACCCCCTCGACGAACGCCCGCAGGGGCTTGGCCTTCTGCCAGAACCGCCCGCCGTTCACGCCGCTCTCATGATAGACCACCTGGGTCAGCACCACCGGCACGCCGGCCGCCTTCGCCGCCGCCCGCACCCTGAGCGCGGAGGCGAGCGCGTCGTCGACCCCGGCGTAGAGGTCGCAGTCCGGCTCGTAGTAAGCCTTTGCGAAATCGACCAGCACCAGGGCCGGCCGTTTGCCGTAGCCGACCTTGTTGTCATAGAGCGCGTAGTTGGCGGAGAGGTCCTGGGTCATCTCGGGCTCCGGTCAGGCGGTCTCTGGGAAGCGCTTTTCGAAATCCCAGACGTCCTGGAACCCGACCAGCTCGTTGAACCTGGAGAAATCGTAGAGGTCGACGGCCGGGGTGGTCTCGCCATGGGTCTTCAGGTCGGCATAGGCGTCGCGCAGGGCCGCGCCCATCGCCAGAAAACCCACCGCGGGGTGAATGGCGATGGAATAGCCCAGCGCCTTCAGCCGGTCTGCGGAGAGCAAGGGCGTGCGGCCGCCATTGACCATGTTGGCGAAAAGCGGCGCGTCGATCTCGTCGCAGACCCGCTTCATCTCGTCCTCGGTCTCCGGCGATTCCACGAACACGACGTCAGCCCCCGCGGCGGCGTAGGCCTTTCCGCGCGCGATGGCCTCGTCCAGTCCCAGCGAAGTCCGGCTGTCGGTGCGTGCCACAATCAAAAAGTCGTCGGACTTGCGGCTGTCGGCGGCGACTTCGATCTTGCGCACCATGTCGGCCATCGGGATCACCCGGCGGCCCAGCGTGTGGCCGCAGCGCTTGGGGAACTCCTGGTCCTCCATCTGCATCGCGGTGACCCCGGCGGCCTCGTAGCCCTGCACGGTGTGACGGACGTTGAGCAGCCCGCCATAGCCGGTGTCGGCGTCGGCGATCACCGGGGTGGCGGTGCGCGCGACCATGGTCGCGATCCGCTCCAGCATGTCGCGGTAGCTGGCGAGCCCCGCGTCGGGCAGGCCCAGATAGGAGGCCACGGTGCCGTAGCCGGTGACGTAGAGCGCGGGGAACCCCGCCTTGTCGGCCAGCAGGGCGGAGATCGCGTCGAACACGCCCGGCGCAAGAATGAAGTCGCCGGATTTCAGCGCGGCGCGGAGTTTGGGGTCGGCCATGGTCGTTCCTCCTTTTATCGTTGAAATTCAGTGGTCGGCGAGCAGGCGCCCGCAGCCTGCCAGCCGGTCCGCCACCCCCGCCGCCCGCAGGCTCGCCCAGAGCGTCGCCTGGTTGGAGGTGACGACGGGCACGCCGAGCTCGGCCTCCAGTCTCTCGACCAGCGGCAGGGTTGGGAAATCGGTGCAGGTGATCAGCAACGCGTCGGAGCCGGGGACGAAAGCGGCGCGGGCATGGGCCGCGACCGCGTCGAGCGAGGTCTTGGCGATGCGGATATACTCATGCGGTCCGGCGGCGCCGATGCCGAGGCCGATGAGGCGCGCGACCTCGAAGCCCTCCCCCTCGAGGAAATGCACCTCATGGGCGTTCAGCACGTCGGCATAGGGCGTGGCGACGGAGATCCGGCGCGCCCCCAGCGCGTGCAGCCCCGCCACGATGGCGGCGGAAGTGGTGACGGCTGGCACCCCGTTGCGCGCCGCCAGCGCTTCGGGCAGGGCGGCGGGGGGCGAGATCATCGACCCCGCCGTGCAGGCATAGGCCACCGCCGCGCAGCCCGCGGGCGTAAGCATGGCGAAGGCCGCGTCCAGATCCGCGTGCAGGCCGGCGAGCCCGGCCGCGGACGCGACGTCGGCATGCAGCCGCATCCGGTGGGTATGAAAGCTCACCCCGGCCGGGACCATGGCCCGCCACTCGATCTCGTTCACCGTGTTGGTCGGCGGCACGATCAGGCCCAGGCGGGCGCGAACGGCGTAATCCGGTTGGGTCAGGGGCGTCATGCGGGGTCCGAAGCGTCTATGTTCCGGTGATGTCCAGCCCGGATCGCATAATGTATCCACATTTGTCCATACCTATTTGCCTATCCGCGTCGGTTCGCCCCTGTTCGGCACGCCCGCGCTTGCGCGTCGGACCGCTTTGCGCGAGGGGAGGGGCGGCTAGCGCCCGCCACCACCGCCTCGCGCCGCCAGAAGGAGACCTCGAAGCGATGTCGCAGACCGATGCCGCCGCCCCTGCCGGGGATGCCGCCCGATCCGCAGAGGCCGGAACCGGCGCCGGGCCGCGCTACGCCCGCATCCAGAAGGTGCTGGAGAACCGGGTGCGCGACGGGGTCTACCCGGTGGGCTCCCTGATGCCGACCGAGATCGAGCTCGCCTCCGAATTCGACACCTCGCGGTTCACGGTGCGCGAAGCCCTGCGTCACCTGACCGAAAACGGCTATGTCGAGCGTCGGCAGGGGGTCGGCACCCGCGTCATCGCCGCCCGCCCTCAGGTCCGGTTCCAGCAGAGTTTCGACAGCCTGTCGGAGCTGTTCCAGGTCGCGGTCGAGACCTATTTCGTGGTGCTGGGCGTGGAGGACGTGACCCTCGACGCCTATCTCGCCGAGCAGGTCGGCGGCCTGCCCGGAGAGGTCTGGATCCGCATCGACGGCATGCGCTGGACCGAGCCCGGCGGCAAGCCGCTGTGCTATATCCAGAGCTATGTGCCCGAGCGGTTCCGCGCCCTCGTCCCGCAATTCTCCGGACATCAGGGGCCGCTTTTCGCGCTGCTGGAAAGCCATTCCGAAGAGCAGATCGAGGAATGCGTGCAGGAGATCCGGGCCGAGCCGATGCCCGAGCCGTTCCAGCGGATGCTGGGCCTGCAGCCCGGCGCGTGGTCGTTGCAGCTGCTGCGCCGCTACATGACCTCGGCCGGGGCGCTGATCGCGTCGTTCAACTGGCATCCGGCCGGGCAGATGACCTATGTGATGCATATCCACCGCAGCAAGCTGATGCCTGACGCGCAAGGGTAAGCCGGTCAGATCCATGCGGGCAGCCAGCCGGCGTCGCCCGCGGGTTCGGCCCGGAAGGCGAGCGGCCCGCGCAGATGGGCGGGCAGGATCAGCGCGCCGTCGGCCTGGGCGTCCTCCAGCAGCGCGAGCCGCGTGGCGACGGCCTGCGCGGGGTCGGCGCAGAAGGCCGAGCACCAGTCCGGCCGGCGCAGCTGCACCGGCGAATGCAGCGCATCCCCGCAGAAGATCGCCCGGCCGCCCTTGTGGGTCAGCGTCAGCCCGACCTGCCCCGGCGAATGCCCCGGCAGCGGGATCAGCGCGAGGCCGGGGCCGAGGGCGGCGCCGTCGTCCATCGCCTCCATCCGCCCTGCGTCGAGGATCGGGGCGATGCTGTCGGCCCAGGCGCCATGGTTGTGGACGCCCGGCTCGGCGGCCTCGGCGGCGGCCCAGTGGTCCAGCTCGCCGCGGCTGGCGAGATAGCGGGCCTTCGGGAAGGTCGGAACCCATTTCCCGTTTTCCGCCCGCGTGTTCCAGCCGATATGGTCGGCGTGGAGGTGGGTGCAGAGCACGATGTCCACATCCTCCGCCCGCACCCCGGCCGCGGCCAGCCGGGCGAGGTAGCCGGTGGCGGCCCGGTCATGCCAGTCGGCGCGGCGGGGGCGGTGCTTATGCTCGCCCACGCAGGCGTCGATCAGGAGGGTCAGCCCGCCGACCCGCAGCAGATGGCTTTGGACGCCGAGCAGGACGTTGCCGGCCGCGAAGTCGACATGGTGGGGCGCGAGCCAGCTTTCCGCGTCGCGGATCGCCTCGATCTCCCTGCCCGGAAACAGGAACCCCAGCGGCAGGGCGAAGGGGTCGAGCTCCACGACCCGCTCCACGGTGGCGCGGGCCAGTTTCAGCATCACATGATCGCCGGTTTTTCGATATGGGGGGAGCGGGCGGCGGCGGCGGCCTCCGCGTCGGGCAGCGTGGGGTCCCAGAGCCGGGCGATGAAGCGCGCGCCGGTGGTCGCATCCGACCCCGGCCCGCAGAGCCAGCCGATCCCCCGACGCATCACCGACGCGGGCAGCAGGCCGCCATCGGCGCCCTTCTTGTTGGCGGACGGCGGCAGCAGGTCGGTGTCGGCCGCCCCGCCGGGCAGGAACACGTTCACCGTGACGCCCGTGCCGGCGAGGTCCTGCGCCCAGACCCGGCTCGCCGCCTCCAGCCCCGCCTTCGACGGCCCGTAGGGCGCATAGCCCCGCCGCACCATGGTCTGATCCGACGTGGAAATGTTGATCACTTTGCCGGACCCCCGCGCCACCATGGCGGGAACCGCGGCCCGCGCCATGTTGAAGGCGCCGTTGAGGTTGGCGGCCATGATCGCGGCCCAGTCGGCCGGATCCGTCTCCCAGAATTTCGTCGGCGCGGTGTTGAACGTCTCCGAAATCCGCCGCATCCCGATGCCGGCGTTGTTGATCAGCGCATCCACCTGCCCGAACCGCGCCGCGGCCGCGGCGACCGCCGCCTCGCATGAAGCATAGTCGGCGACGTCGGCGGCGAGGGCCAGGACCTCGCCCCCCGCGGCCTCGATCATCGCGGCGGTCTCGTCCAGCGCGGCCGAGGGGCCGGCGCCGGTCGCCACCAGCCGCGCGCCCTGCGCCGCCAGCTCCAGCGCCATCTCCCGTCCCAGCCCGCGCGAGGCGCCGGTGACCAGGACGCAACGGCCCGTCAGCGCGCCGGTCATGCGAGGGCCTCCGGCATGCGCCGCGTCGGCGGTTCGGGCTTGGTGGAAATGATATGCCCCTTCATCGCGGCCTCCGCCCATTCCGCATCGCGCCGACCCAGGGCCGAGAGGATGTCGCGGTGCTGGGAATTCGAACGCCGCACGTTGATCCGCTGATCGCACACGAAGCGCTTGATGGTCACCAGCGGCGCCGCGAAGGCCCGCGCGGTCAGGGACCGCAGCTGGGTCGAGCGGGTCGCGGTGACGATGCCGTCGTGGAACGCCGAGTTGAGGGTGAAGAAGCGGTCCACCGCCTCGGGCGTCTCGCCATCGCCCAGCGCGTCGATCTCGTCGACCAGGGCGCGCAGACGGTTCAGCTCGGCTTCGGTGATCCGCGCGGCGGCGAGGCGGGCGGCGTAGCTCTCCATCCTCGCGCGTAGGTCGAAGATCACCTCGACCTCGTGGAACGAGAAATCGGCGACGAAGCGGTGGCGGTTCTCGGCGAGCGCCAGCCCCTCCGCCGTCAGGCGCTGCAACGCCTCGCGGACCGGCGTGCGCGAGGTGCCGGTGAGCTGGGCCAGATGCTCTTCGCGCAGATGCTCGCCCGCGGGCAGGGCGCCCGACAGGATGGCGTCGCGGATGGTCTCATAGGCGCGCTCCGCCGGTTTCGGTCCGGCGAGCTCGGGAGGCGGGCTCTGCAGGGTCATGCGGCCGCCGTGGGGATGTGGCTTTCGTGGTTTTCCAGATACCATTCGGCGATCTCCTCGCGCGTCGCGAACCAGACCCCTTCGAACTGCTTGGCGTAGCGGATGAAATCGCGCAGCGCCCGGATGCGGAACGGCTGGCCGATCACATGCGGATGCAGGCCGAGATTCATGTGGCGGCCCGAAAATTCGGATTCGGCGTAGAGCCAGTCGAACTGCTCCTTGAACACCGCGAAGCCGCCGTCGGCGGTCTGGCCCTGGCGCATGAAGATGGTGAAATCGTTGACCTCGGACGTATAGGGCACCGAGACCATGGGTTTGCCGGACTTGGTGCGCACCAGATAGGGCTGATCGTCGTTCAGCAGGTCGGTGGTGAAGATCAGGCCCTCGTCGGCGAGGATGTCCACCGTGTTCAGGGTGGCGCGCAACGAGGATGAGAGCCACCCCCTGGCGGGCTTGCCCACCGTGTCCTTGTAGATGGCCAGCGTCTTGCGGATCACTTCCCGCTCCGCCGCCGGGTCATGGGCGAAATCGGTCAGCAGGTCGGTCTGCACGTAGTTGTGGGGGACGAGCTCCCACCCCTTCTCGACCGCGGCGTCGACCACGGCCTTCCGCTCCAGCGCCATCTTCGCGTTCATGGTGCAGGACGAGGGCACGCCTTCCGCGTCGAACACGTCGAACATCCGCCACACGCCGACCCGCTGGCCGTATTCGCGCCAGGTCCAGTTGGGGTTGTCGTAGACATTGCCCGCCAGCTCCCCCCCCACGATCCCCGGACCGCCCGGGTAGAACGGTTTGGGGTCCTCGCGCGCCCGGTCCCAGTATTCGAAATTGGTGGTCAGGATGATCGCGAGGCGCTTGCCGTCCGGCCAGCGGAGCGGTTTGCGGTGGGGCATGGGAACGAAATCGTAGTGCACGGGGGCGGCTCCTGCAGCGGGGCGCGCCGCCCCCGGGGAGGGGCGGCGCGAAGGCGTCAGTGGTGGGACAGCAGCGTTCCGAAACCCTGGATCTTGTCCTCGATCCCGTTCATGCGCAGCGCGTGCCAGTAGGTGGCGGTGTTGATCGCGATCACCGGCTTGTCGAGCCAGAACTCGGCCATCCCCCCGACCCGGGCCATGGCGAGGTTGGTGCCGGCCTGGACGATCGCCTCGACCGAGGGGTCGTTGACCTCGTTGATCGCGTCGCGCAGCGTCTTCTCGGTCTCATGCGCGATCAGCACCGGGGAGCCGCTTTTCAGCCCCTTCACCTGCACCACCTCGAAACCGCATTCGGTGAAGTAACGCTCCACCTGGCGGTCGCCGACCGGCATGTAGGGGGTGATGACCGCGATCCGCTTGATATCTCCGAAGCATTTCAGCGCGTTCATGCAGGCGTCCGAGCCCATGGCGACCTTCATGCCGGCGCGCTCGACGATCTCGGCCTGCAGCTTGTCGGCGCGGTCCTTGCCGTCCCAGAAGGTCTCGGCCGACATGCCCATGATCATCGCGTCGGGCTCGCAGGTCTTGACCGCGTCGATGGCGTCCATGGTGGCGGCGCGGATGCGCATCACCAGATCGTCGAAATCCGCGTCGGAGTTCACCGGCAGGTTCTCGACGAGGATGCGCGAGAAGTGGTTGGTCACGCCCACCGGGCGCATGGAGTCGAATTCCGGCTGGACGGAGGTGTTGGTGCTGGGCGCGATCACGCCGAATTTCATCCGGTAGCCGAGGGAGTCGGTCATTTTTCAGGGTCCTGCTTCTTGGGAAAGGGCTTACGCCACCGCGTCGAGGTCGAGCAGCGACTGGATCATGGAAGACCGCATGACGAAATCGCGGTGCCGGGCGGGGTCCTCCACCGTGGCGCGCATGTCGGCGTGGAAGGCGGCGCGGGCGGCGGGGTCGGTTTCCGCCAGCATCTTGCGGTTGCGGATGGTCTGGGCCTGCACGGTGTCGATGCAGACCTGGCGGCGCTGGCGCTCGTAGCGGGCCATCAGCGACAGGTCGGCCTCGCCGCGCCAGATGGCGGCCAGCTTCTCCACGCAATTCACCGCGTCATGCACGCCGCCGTTCATGCCCATCCCGCCCAGCGGGTTGTTGAGATGCGCGCTGTCGCCGGCGAGGAACACCCGGCCCGCGACATAGCGCTTCGCGACCCGCTGATGCACCCGGTAGGCGGTGGCATGGGCGATGTCGTAGCCGGCCGGGTTGGGGCAGAGCGCCTGGAGCCGCGCCTGCATGGCGTCGGGGTCCTTGATCTCGGCCTCGGTCTGGCCCGGGTCGGTGGGCAGCAGCACGCGCCAGAGGCTCGGCGTGCGCAGCAGCACCGCCCATTCCTCGGGGTCGGTGACATAGGCGATGGGGGCGAGGTCGGGGATCGCGGCGGCGAAGTCGAAATGGGTCGACATCGACAGGAAGATCTCGGGGATGGTCATGCCCTCGAACGCGATGCCCAGCGTCTTGCGGATCACCGAATGGGCGCCGTCGCAGGCGATCAGGTAGGCGCCCTTGTGGGTTTCGGCGGTCCCGTCGCCGCGGGTCACGGTCAGGGTCACGCCGTCGTCGTCCTGAGTGACATCGGCGGCCGAGGCCTCGTAGATCAGCTCGGCCATCCCCGTCTCCGCGATCAGGTCGCGGAGCATCTCGGTCAGTTTCCACTGCTCGCATTGCAGGCGGTAGGGGTGGCGGGTGGCGCCGGCCAGCAGGCCGAGGTCGAAGGTCGCGACCACGCCTTCCTGACGGTCGCGGAACTGCCATTTCGGGCAGACCAGCCCCTGTTCGACCAGCCGGTCCGACACGCCGAAACGGTCCAGCATGTCGAGCGTCGGCGGGTGAAACGTGGACGCGCGCAGGTCTTTCGGCAGTTCCCGGCTCGATTCGAAAACGGTGACCGGGATGCCCTCGGCCGCGAGGCTCATCGCCGCGACCAGTCCCACGGGCCCCGCGCCCACCACCAGAACCCGTGCTTCATCCTGGTTCATGCCCCGGCCTTCCTTGTTCGAAGATGTTTCGCTTGACAGCGATTTGGCTCGCTCTCAATGTGCACAACATGTCCGGACATATCAACGGGATTTTTCGCGATAAGTCATGCGGAAGCTTCGTTGGCCCTGTAGGCCGGATGGGGCGCCAAGGTGAATCGGTTGGGTTCTCCAGCTTAATTGACGGGCGCAGCGACGTTTGCGCGCAAAAAAGGGACGTCGGATGGGTGAGCCGGTGGCGCGAAAGATGGCTTTCTGGGGCATGACGTTGCGTCTTGCCTCGTCCTGGAGTGGGGCTTCGGACAGAACGACGCGGGGCGCCATCCGCGTGCGCTGCGGCGGTTTTGTCGACAAGGCTTCGGGCGCGACCCCGGTTTTGTGCACAAAGTCGGCCGCTGCACGGGAGGCGACCCGGTGCTTCTGATCCAGCAGATCGTCAACGGCCTGATGCTCGGCTCGGTCTACGTGACCGTCGCGGTCGCCTTCACGCTGACCATCGGCATCCTGAATTTCCTCAACTTCACCATCCCCACGCTTTTCATGCTCGCCGCGATGATGGGGTGGAGCTTCGCGGCCTGGGGCCTGCCCTTCGGCCTCTCCGCCCCGCTCGCCTGGCCGCTGGCGCTGGGCTTGGGCGTCGCGGTCGCCGTCGCGGCCTCCCTGGTGGTCGAGCGGTTCACCTTCCGCTACCTGCGCACCCGCTTCGGGGATTCGACCGAGCATGCCATCCCCCTCGTTTCCTCGCTGGGCTTCCTGCTGGTGCTCGAGAACCTGGTGCGCATCGGCTACGGCTCGGACGCGCAGCGGTTTCCGGGGCCGTCGGCGGACCTGACGCTGACCGTCGGCGGGCTGTTCTTCCGGCTGCCGCAGCTGGTGTCGCTCGGCGTCGTCGCCCTCATCGTGCTCGGCCTCGCCTGGATGATGAAGGCGTCGCGCATCGGCCGCGGCCTGCGCGCCATTGCCGAGAACCCGGATGCCGCCGGCATCCTCGGCGTCGACACCAGGCGCGTCGTCCCGGTGGTGTTCATGCTGACCGGCATGCTCTGCGGGCTCGCCGGCGCGCTCTTCGCGGTGAATTACGGCGAGGTCTCCCCCCAGATGGGCGAGGACATCGGCTCCAAGGCCATCGCCGGCATGGTGCTGGGCGGGCTCGGCTCGCTCTGGGGCGCGGTGGCGGGGGGCATCCTGATCGGGCTGATCGAGATGCTGACCATCCATTTCTTCGGCGCCGACACGGTGCAGGCGACGGTCTGGGGCGCGCTGCTGCTGACCCTGCTGATCCGCCCGCAGGGCCTTTTCGGGCATAACGCCATCGGCAAGGGGAAGCTCTGATGAGCGGCTACTGGACCGGGATCGTCACCATTCTCGCGATCAACGTGGTGTTCGCCTACGGGATCTATCTGGCGGTCGCGACGGGGCAGCTGAACCTCGGCGGCGCGGGGTTTCAGGCGCTGGGCGCCTATGCGGCGGCGTGGCTCTGTTTCGAACAGGACTGGTCGCCGGTCGCCACCATCGCGGCGGGCACGGTCGTCGCCGGGGTCATCGGCATGGCCATCGCCATCCCGATCCTGCGGCTGAAGGGGGTCTACCTGGTGCTGGGCACTTTCGCCTTCGCCGAGGTCGTCGCCGGCCTGATCCTGAATTCCGAGATGCTGGGCGGCGCCATGGGCCTGCCGGTGCCGGCCTATGTGGACTGGCGGACCCCGGCGATCGTCGCCGCGGTCGTGGCCCTCATGGTGTTCTACCTGATGGCGACGCGCTTCGGGCTGGCGGTCCGCTCGGTCCACGACGACGACGTGGTCGCCGACCTGATGGGCGTGAACGTGCGCGGCGTGCGGGTGGTGGCCTTCGCGCTGGGGGCGGCGCTGGCCGGGCTTTCGGGCGGGCTCTACGCGCATTCGTTCTCCTATGTGGAGATCCAGGGCTTCAACGCCTCGCTGTCGATCTATGTGCTGCTCTACGTGCTGCTCGGCGGGGCGCAGACCGCCTGGGGGCCGCTGGTCGGGGCCGCGTTCTTCACGCTGCTGCCGGAGGCGATGCGCTCCGCCCTCCCCGCGCTGAAGGAGGCGGCGTGGTCGGCCTTCGGCGTGACCGGCGACATCGCGCCCCCCGACGAGAGCTGGCGCTTCGTGGTTCTGGGCGCCGCGGTCATCGCGATGATGGTGTTCCGGCCCGAGGGGCTGGTGACCCGCACCACCTTCGCCCTCCCCCGCCGCCGTCGGGCGCCGGAGGCCGGGGAATGAGCGCGCTGCTCCAGGTTCAGGGCCTGTCGAAAAGCTTCGGCGGCGTGCAGGTGATCACCGATGTCGGGTTCGAGGCGGAGCAGGGCGCGCGGCTTGCCCTGATCGGGCCGAACGGCGCCGGCAAGACCACGCTCTTCAACCTGCTGACCGGGGTGTTCCCGCAGGATGAGGGGACGGTGACGCTCGGGGGCCAGGTCATCGACGGCGCGCCCTCGCGCAAGCGCATCGCCATGGGCATGGCGCGCAGCTTCCAGAACATCCGTCTGATGCCGCATCTGTCGGTGGTCGAGAATGTGATGCTGGGCCAGCAGCATCGCCAGTCCGGGTTGGGGGCGATGCTGTCCCCCCTGACCCTCTTCGGCCGTTCCGCCGCGTGGCGGGAGGCGGAGGCGCTGATCGCCGACATGGGGCTCGAGGCATGGATGGGGGAGACCGTCTCCACCCTCCCCTACGGCATCCGCAAGCAACTGGAGCTGGTCCGGGCGCTGGCCGCCCGCCCCCGCCTGCTGCTGCTCGACGAACCCGCGGCCGGGCTGAACGGAACGGAAACCGCGGCGTTGCGCGATTTCCTCGCCCGCATCGCCGAGACCGGGATCACCCTGCTGGTGGTCGAGCATGACATGAGCCTGGTGCGGTCCCTTTGCGACCGGGCCGTGGTGCTGAATTTCGGTCGCAAGATCTATGACGGGCCGACCGCGAAGGTCCACGAGGACGCCCTGGTGCTCGAGGCCTATCTCGGCGCCCGCCATTCGGGGGAGCCCGCCGATGTCGCTTGAAATCACCGGGCTCGAAGTCGCCTACGGCCGCACCCGCGCGGTGCGCGGCGTCAATCTGCGGGTGGAACCCGGCGAGATCGTCACCGTGCTCGGCGCCAACGGGGCGGGCAAGACCTCGCTCCTGCGCGCGCTGCAGGGCGCGGTGAAGCCGGCCGCCGGGCGGATTCTTTACAACGGTCAGGACCTGAGCGCGCAGGGGCCGGCCGCCCGGGTCCGGGCCGGCATGGCGCTGGTGCCCGAAGGGCGGCAGATCTTCGTGTCGATGACCGTGCATGAGAACCTGCTGATGGGCGGTTATCTGCGCGGCGACGACCGGCTCGGCCCGGATGTCGAGGCGATCTACGACCGCTTCCCCAATCTCGCCACGCGGCGCGACATGCGCGCCTCGGTGCTGTCGGGGGGCGAGCAGCAGATGCTGGCGGTCGGGCGCGCGCTGGTGGCGCGGCCCAGCCTGATCATGCTCGACGAACCCTCGCTCGGCCTCTCGCCGCTCTTCGTCGAGCGGCTGTTCAGCCTGATCAAGGAGATCAACGGCGACGGTCTCTCGATCCTGCTGGTCGAGCAGAACACCCACATGGCGCTGGAAACCGCGACCCGCGGCTATGTGCTCGAACTCGGCCAGGTGACCCGCGAGGGCCCGGCCGACCGCCTCGCCGCCGACGCCTCGATGGCCGAGGCCTATCTCGGCGGGGCCGCATGACCCGACCCACCCCCCGCCCCGTCCCCCGCGCAGCCCAAACGAAAGAGGAGCGCCCGATGACAATGAGACCCGCCCTGCTGGCAGCCGCCGCCGCGATCGCGGCGTTCGCCGCCCCCGTGCTCGCCGCCGACAGCATCAAGATCGGCAATATCGGCGTCACCTCCGGCTTTCTGAAAGGCCCGGGCGAACCTGCGCTCGCCGCCTTCGACATCGCGGTGGAGGAGATCAACGCGGCCGGCGGCATCAACGGCCACCCTATCGAGCTGATCCGCTTCGACACCGGCTCCGACCCCAAGCAGGCGGCCGTCGGCGCGCGAAAGCTGATCCAGGACGACGGCGTGCTGGCGATCCTCGGGCCGTTCTCGTCCGGAGAGACCCGGGTGGCGCTGACCGTGGCCGACCGGGCCGAAGTGCTGATGATCCCCACCGCCGCCTCCGCCCCGGGGCTCGTCGACGACAGCCCCTATGGCTGGCGGCTGACCGAGGACGAGTCGAAGCAGTTCTCCCGCCTGCTCAAGGCGATCAAGGACGCGGGCCTGCCGGCGAAGACCGCCGCGGTGATCTACGTGTCCGACGACGTGGTCGCCAACACCGCCGGCACCAAGCTTTACCCGCCGCTGATGGAGAAAGCGGGGATCGAGGTGATGGAGCCGATCGCGGTCCAGTACAAATCCTTCGACATGTCCGCCCAGGCCGCGCAGATCCTGCAGACCAACCCGGATCTGGTGGCGGTCGCGGCGCTGCCCGACAGCGCCTCCAAGATCATCAAGGAGCTGCGTCGTCAGGGCTATGGGGGCCGGATCATCGGCTCCCAGATCTTCTCCGATCCGGTGGTGGTCGACCTCTTCGGGCCCGAGGGCGAGGGCGCGATGATGGTGGCCGGCTTCTGGAAGGGCCGCACCGAAGCCTCCGCCGCCTTCGACTCCAAGCTGCTGGAAGAGCTCGACAAACGCGGCATCCACAAGAAGGGCGCCCACCATTCCGACGCCCAGGCCTATGATGGCGTCTACCTGCTCAAGCAGATCATGGAGACCGCCGGCGTCACCGGCGATCCCGCCAGGCTGGAAGAGGAGCGCGCCGCGATCGCCGCGGCGATGGAGGGCGTGCGCTTCTCCGGCGTGGTCGGCGACGACATCTGCTTCGCCGGCCATGACGCGGAGCTTCCGGGCTACGTGATCGAGATCAAGGACGGCAAGTGGACCAAGTTCGCCGAGGCCCCGGCCGACAGCTGCGAATGATCGCCTGACGCGCCGCCCCCGCCCCGGGGGCGGCGCCGCAAGCCTGCGCCGACGGGACGCGCGGGCGAAAAACGAAAGGACAGGGACCATGATCAAACCACTGGCATTCGCCGCCGTCATCGCCGCCGCCTTCGCGGGCGGGGCGCAGGCGCAGACCATCGGCCTCGGCACCACCAATGGCGGGGCGACGGCGCAGATCTCCACCGCGCTGGCCTCGGTCATCTCCAACGGGTCGGACCTGATGGTGCGGCCGCAGGCGCTGGCCAACACCTCGCAATATCTGCCGCTCGTGGACTCGGGCCGGCTCGATTTCGGCATCGCCAACTATCCGCAGACCGCCTTCGCGATTTCGGGCACGGGCATGTCCGAGGGCCAGCCCAACCCCAACATCGTGATGGTCGCCACGCTGGTTCCGTTCAATGCGGGGCTGCTGGTCCCCTCCAGCCTCGGGATCGACGACATCGCCGGGCTGAAGGGCAAGCGGGTGCCGCGGTTCCCGGCGGGCTCGCTGGGGGACTACGTGATCGCGGCGTCGCTCTCGACCGCCGGGCTGACCTATGACGACGTCGAAAGCGTGCCGACCGCCAACTTCCCCGCGATGTTCCAGGGGGTGAAGGACGGGACCACGGACGTGACCATCGCGGCCATCGGCTCCAAACCCACCTTCGACATCGAGGCCTCGGTCGGCGGGGTCGTCTTCCTCAACTTCAAGGAGGGCGACGAGGCGGTGCTGGCCGCGGCGATGCCCGGCACCCACCTGCGCTACTGGAAAGGCCGCAAGGCGGTTCCGGGGGCGAATGACGACACGGTGGTGTTCTATTACGCCTACACGCTTTTCGCGAACAAGGACGTGGCCGACGACGTGGTGACCAAGGTGGTGAGCGCGCTTTACGAAGGCGAGGCCGAGCTGAAGGCCAACGGTCCGCTGTGGGAGGAGTTCGATCCCGCGGGCCTGGCCGAGGTCGGGACCCTGCCCTACCACCCCGCCGCCGTGGCCTACTACAAGTCCAAGGGCGTCTGGCAGGGCGAGTGAGCCCCGTCCGCTGACCTTCGGCCGCGTCGCACGCGCGTCGCGGCCGGGATGTTTCCCGCACGCTTTCTCCCTCGCCTCCGATCCGGGACCTGACCGATCTTGCCGATGTCCGCCGTCAACCGGGCGCTCGACGCCTTCGCCGCCGCGCTTTGCGTGATCACGCCGCTGCTGGCGATCCTGTGGGTGCTGTCGGTCCCGCCGCGGATCGGCCTGCTGATCTACCCCGAGCAGGTGGCCGCCGCGATGCTGGGCGCCGCGATGGGCGTGGTCTATCTGCGCGGGATCTCCGACAAGGGCGGCGCGCGAGCAGGCCTCGACGCGGCGCTGGGGCTCGGCTCCGTCGCGCTCGGCGTCTACATGTTCTTCCGCTTTCCGACCCTGACCGAGGCCGCGCATCTGCACGAGACCGAGGCGCTGATCCTCGGCGTGGCGGTGACCGGCCTGGTGATGGAAGGTCTGCGCCGCGTGGTCGGCTGGACTCTGGTGATCATCTTCGCGGTCCTGTTCCTCTATGCGCTCTTCGGCGATGTCGTGCCCGGCGCGCTGGTCGGGCGGCCGATCCCGCTCAACGAGGTGCTGCGCTATCTGGGCGTCGATTCCACCGGCACCTGGGGGCAGGCGCTGCAGATCGCGGCCTTCGTGGTCGTGGTCTTCGTGCTGTTCGGCGGCATGCTGATCGCGGTCGGGGGCGGGGACTTCTTCACCCAGCTGGCCCTGCGGGTGGCGGGGAACGGGCCGGGCAACACCGCGAAAGTGGCGGTGGCGGCCTCGGCGCTGATGGGCTCGGTGTCGGGCTCGGCGGTATCCAACGTGATGTCGACCGGGGTGATGACCATTCCGCTGATGAAGCGGGCGGGATTCCGGCCCGAGCAGGCCGGCGCGATCGAGGCCGTCGCCTCCACCGGCGGTCAGCTGATGCCGCCGATCATGGGCGCCGCGGCCTTCCTGATGGCCGAGCTTCTGCAGATGCCTTACCGCGATATCGTGCTGGCGGCGCTGCTGCCGGCGGCGCTCTACTACATCTCGATCTTCGTGCAGATCGACTTTCTGGCGCGGCGCGACCGCATCGCCTCCCTGTCCGACTTCGACCGGCATCGTCTGGCGGTGGTGTTCCGGCGCGGCTGGATCCCGGTGGCGGCCTTCGCGACGCTGCTGATCCTGATCTTCGAGGCCCGGATGCGGGCCGAGGCGGCGGCGGTCTGGACGGTGTTCGAGCTGGTGGCGCTGGGCGTCGCGTCCCGCGCGCTCGGCGGGGCGGGGCTGACCCTGCGCGAGGCCGGGCGGGCGGTGGTGCAGACCGGGCGGACCACCTGCGACGTGCTGCTGATCACCGCGGCGGCGGGGATGATCATCGGGCTGTTGTCGATCACCGGTCTGGGGTTCGCGCTGTCCTATTACCTGCTGGATTTCGGGGATCAGAGCCTGTTCGGGCTCCTGGTGATCACCGGGCTGGTGGGGATCGTGCTGGGGCTCGGGCTGCCGACGACCGGGGTCTATCTGCTGCTGGCCTCGCTGGCGGCGCCGGCTTTGGTGCAGCTGGGGGTGCCGCCGCTCGCGGCCCATATGTTCGTGTTCTATTATGGCATGCTGTCGATGATCACCCCGCCGATCGCGCTGGCGGCTTTCGCGGCGGCGAGCCTCGCCGGGGCGTCGCAGCTCAAGACCGGGCTGCAGAGCTTCCGGTTCGGCTGGGTCGCCTATCTGTTGCCGTTCCTTTTCGTCTACAAGCCGGCGCTGCTGCTGGACGGGTCGATCTGGGAGATCGCCTATGTCTTCGTCAGCGCGCTCGCGGCGCTGGTTCTGGTCACCGGCGGCATCGTCGGCCATGCGCTGCGGCCCCTGGGTCCGGCGATGCGGACGGTCTGGGCGGGGCTCGGCTTCGCGATGATCGCGCCGTTGCACGAATTCGGCCCGATGGCGCTGGAATACGCGGTGTCAGTGGTCGGGATCGCGTTGCTGGGCGCATCTCTGCTGGCGACGCGGCGGGTCGTTGCGTCAGGCGTGGCGCGGGGCTGATCCCGGCGGGCGGGCGACGCCGAGAGCGAAGCCGCGCGACGACCGATCCGCGCGTGTCGCCGGTCCGCCCGCGCGGCGGGTCGGCGTCGCGCGGGTTTCGCCGTCTCGGACCCCGCCCGCGGGGGCGGGATCAGAGGTCCTGGCGCACGATGTCGGTCACCAGCACGTCATGCACGATCGGGCCGAGAATGCTGACCGCCTGTTCCAGCAGCGCGCCGCGAAGATCGCGCATCACCGGCCCGGCGGTGAACACCCCGTCGAAGCCGCCGGACTGGGCGTGGCGGAACAGCACCTGCAGAAACCGGTCGCGCAGCTTGGGCTCGCGGGCCATCGCCTCCGACGTCATGCCTGGATCGACCTCCAGCGACAGGGTCAGGATGATCAGCGCGTTCACCTGCTCCGACACCACGATGGGCACCACGAACTGGCGGTCGAGCTTGGCGTAGTCGCGTTTCAGATCCGGGTCATAGGCCGGCGGGGGGCCGTCGGGATGGGCGTCGGAGATGCCGGCGGGGGCGGGCTTGATCCTGGCGTCTTCGCCACGACCGTTCTCCGGCGCGGCGCCGGTTTCGCCGCCGACGGCGTCCGCGCTCGCCATCGGCTCGGGCGGGGGCGCCGGGCGCAGGAAATGGCCGGCGGCGAGGCCGCCGCCGAGCCCGATCAGCGCCAGAACCAGGGGGATCAGCAGTTTCAAGATCGCCTCCTTTCCCGGGTCAGAACGGCAACAGCACGTCCAGCACCTGCTGGCCGTAGCGCGGTTGCTGCACGTCGGTGATCTGGCCGCGCCCGCCATAGGCGATGCGGGCCTCGGCCATCTTGTCGTAGGTGATCTCGTTCTTGCGCGAGATGTCGTTGGGCCGGACGATGCCGGCGATCTGCAGGTCGCGCAGTTCGTAGTTCACCCGCACCTCCTGGTTGCCGGCGACGACCATGTGGCCGTTGGGCAGCACGTCGACCACGGTCGCGGCGATGCGGAGCGTGATCTTCTCGGACCGCTGCACGGAGCCGTCGCCGGAGGACGCCGAGGTCGACCCGACTCCGGCCGCCGGGTTCAGCGGGATGCCGAAGGCGTTGTCGATCAGCGTGGGCAGGCCGAACAGGGCGCTGACCGAAAGGTCCTCGGTATTGCTGCGGTTCCGGTCGGTGGCGTTGCTGATCTGGGCCTGGTCGTCGATTTCGATCACCACGGTCAGGATATCTCCCTGTTGGCGGGCGCGGCGGTCGCCGAACAGGGATTCCGGTCCCGACCGCCACAGCGACGCCACGGCGTAGGGCTGCGGGGTCGGGGCCGGCGGCGGGGTGGCCAGCGCCACCCGGCGCGCCGTCACCGGCGGGGCCGGGTGCTGCGCCTCGCCCGGGGCGGTGAAATCGGGCGCGCGGCCGATATTGTCCAGGCGGTCGGAGCAGCCGGAGGCGAGCGCGACCAGCGCGAGGGCGAGCGTCGGAAGGCGCGCGGTCATGGCGCCACCTCGACGATGCCGTCGGCCGAGACGCGGCCGGTGACCGTCTGGCGGGAGACCAGATTTGTGGCGCGGATCCAGTCGCCCTCCGACCCCCGGTCGAGCGCCCGTCCCTCCGCCGTGATCAGCAGGGCCCCGCGGCGATAACGCAGCAGGACCAGGCCGTTGCGTTCCACGAGCGTGGGCGGGCCGATGTCTTCGGACCGCACCGGTCGGCCGGCGTAGAGGGCGACGCGGGTTTCCAGGCCCACCGCCTGGTCGATGGAGGGCAGGCCCGGGCCCCAGGCGGTGCTGGCCATGAGCAGATCGCCCGGTTCCAGCACGGCGCCGCTGGGGATGGCGCGGGCGGCGACCACCACCGGCTCGGTCGTGGCGAGGCCGGGCTGCGGGCCGCCGGGCGACCAGCCCGGCGGGGTCCAGGCCTGGGCCGAGCGCGGCGACTGGGCCGTGGCCGCGCCGGGCGCCAGCGCCGCCGCGAGCGCGACGAGCGCGAGGATCAGCGCCGCAGCGAAGCGCCGGGCGTCGCGGCGCGATCCGAGGGGAAACGGTGGGACGAGCAGCAGGCGCATGGGATCACCGGATCTGCGCGGTCGCGGACATCATCTGGTCCGCGGCGGTGATCACCTTGGCGTTCAACTCGTAACCGCGCTGCGCCTCGATCAGCTGGGTGATCTCGTTCACCGGGTCGACGGCGCTGTCCTCGAGGAAGCCCTGCCGGAAGGTGCCGCGGCCATCGACCCCGGCCTCGCCGCTGTCGGCCGCGCCGGAGGCCTCCGTCTCCAGGTAGAGATTGCCGCCGATCGCCTCGAGTCCCTTCTGGTTGACGAAGCTGACCAGGTCGAACCGGTCCAGGAGCTGCGGGGCCACCTGATCGGCGAAATAGGCGTAGACCTCGCCCTGCGCGTTGATCGAGATGGCGCGGGCGTCGACGGGAATGGTGATCTCGGGCGCGACGGGATAGCCGTCGGAGGTGACGATCAGCCCGTCGCCGTTGCGTTTGAGCCCGCCGTCGCGGGTATAGGCGGACACGCCGGAGGGCAGGATCACCTCGAGGTAGCCGCCGCCGTCGATGGCGAGGTCGAGGTCGCCGCCGGTCTGGCTCAGCGAGCCCTGGGACACGTCCATGGATATCGCCGCCGGCCGCACGCCGAGGCCGAGCTGCACGCCCGCCGGCAGCACCGTGCCGTCGGTCGCGTTGACCGCGCCGGCGCGTTGAATCTGCTCGTATTGCAGGTCCGAGAACTCCGCCCTTCTGGGATTGTAGGCAGTGGTGCTCATGTTGGCGAGGTTGTTGGAGATCACCTCGACCCGCATCTGCTGCGCCTGCATGCCGGTGGCGGCTATCTTCAGAGCTCGCATCTTCCGTCTCCTTCTGAACGGTGCGCGCCAGGATGGGGCGGCGCGCTGGATACCTTGGGCCGGCCGGCGGCCGGGATGGCGGGGCGGGCGGCGGCGGTTCGGCTCAACTGGCGCCGCCGAGCTGGCGGACCGCGCCGCGGATGCGCTCATCCTCGCGGTCGAGCAGCTTCTGGCCGAGCTCGTAGGCGCGCTGCACCTCGATCATCCGGGTCAGCTCCTCCACCGGGTTGACGTTGGCGTCTTCGACGAAGCCCTGGAAGATCTCGCCATCCGCCGGTTGCAGGGCCTGGTCGGTGGAGAACAGGGTCCCGGCCTCGCGGGTCAGGAACCGGGGATCGGCGACGGTCACCAGGCCGAGCGCGCCGACGGCCTGGCCGCCGGCCGAGATCGAGCCGTCGCGTGCGACCACCAGGTCGCCGGCGCCAGGCGGGGCGAAGACCGGCGCGCCCCCGGCGTCGAGCGCGGGGTAGCCGTCGCTGGTGACCAGCGCGCCGGCCGCGTCGAGGAAGAAGGCGCCGTTGCGGGTCAGGCGCTGGCCGTTCGGGGTCTGCACCATGAAGAACCCGTCGCCCTGGATGGCGAAGTCGAGCGCGCCGCCGGTCTGGCGCAGGCTGCCCGGCGAGAAATCGGTGCTGCGCACCCGCGCCTCGGTCATCGAGATCGAGCCGCCTTCCAGCGGCAGCGGCTCGATCATTTCGGCGAACACCACGCCTTCCCGCCGGAAGCCGGTGGTGTTCATGTTGGCGATGTTGTTCGCGACGGCCTGAATTTCTTTCAGCAGGCCGCTCTGGCGGCTGAGCGCGAGGTAGATCGGGTTGTCCATCGGTCAGATCCCTTCTGGATGATCCGGGCGCGTCATCTTCTGGTCAGCCGCCGCCCAGCGCCTGCCGCAGCATGCTGCGGACGCGGTCGGAGCGTTCGATCGCCTCGCGCGCGCCGGCGAGGGAAGGCGGGGCGGCGAGGTCGGGGCGGGGGCGGCCCCCGACCCGGCCCCGTTCCTCGCCGGCGTCCGCGTCGGCCTGCGTCGGGGTCGCGTCCGGCGGCTGGTCGCGGGTGGCCATCCAGCGGGCGAAGAGGTTGCGCGGGTCGCCGTCAGGCAGCGCTTCCGCATCCTCCCAGGCCGACCCGCGCCAGGCGAGTTCGGCCCGTTCCTCGCCCTCCGCCGGCAGGTGATCGACCACCGAGGCGTAGGCTTCGTCGTTGCGGTTCAGCGCCGCCAGCGCCCGGGCGCGCAGCTTGGCGGGGTCGCCGCCGTCCAGGCCCTGCAGCCGCTCGAGCGCCTTCTGAGCGTCGCCGACCGCGATGTCGGCGGCGGCGGCGGCCATCCGGGCCTCGGGCCCGCGGCGGGCGAGCGCCGGGCCCAGCAGCTCCAGGGCCGCGTTCGACAGGCCGATGCCGGTCAGTTCGCGCGCCACCTTGACCCGCGCCGGATCGAAGAGGGGGTCGTCGCCGATCAGCTCGCGATGGGCGAGGATGGCCGAGGCGTAGTCGAGCGCTCCGACATCCTCGGCCCGCGCCCGCTCCAGGATCGCGCGCATCGCGGCTTCCAGATCCCCGGCGCGGGCGCCGCCGGCCAGCAGTTCGGTCTCGATCACGTCGAGCGCGACGCCGAGCTGGTCGCGCCCGGCGCGGCCGAGGATTTCGGCGACCAGCAGGCGCCGGCCGAGAAGATCGCCCTGATGCTCGAAGGCCGCCAGCGCGATGTCCTCGACCAGTTGGTCGGGCAGGCGGTCGCGGCGCGCGAGGATGCTGTCGGCGAGGTCGAGCATGGCCTCGGGCGCCATCGGCCCGCCGTTGTCGACGACGGCGGCGAGCAGCGCGTCCCCGGCGTCGGCGTCGCCCTTGGCCAGCGCCAGCCGTCCCAGCGCCATGCGCCACGCGTCGCCATGGTCGCCCGGCGCGCGATCAAGCTGCAGCCGGGCCTGGTCGGCCACGTCCAGCGCGCCGGCGCGGATCAGCGTCTCCACCACCCCCGGTCCTGCGCGCCGGCGCATGACCAGCGGCAGTTCGGCGAACGCGTCCAGCACGGATTGGGTCCAGACCGGGTCTTCGACCTGCGCGGGGTCGGGCGCCAGGCCGGCGGCGAGCCGCCACATGCCCGCCCGGCCGCCGCAGCCCGCCGAGGTGGCGATCGGCCCCTCGGGCGCGATCGGGTCGCCGTCGGCCATGCGGGCGAGGTCTTCGAGCACCGCCGCCTCCGCGATCGGGGGCGCGAATTCCTCCAGCAGCTGCCGGGCCTCCACGCCGAAACCCAGACCGATCTGCAGGCGGGCGAGGCTCAGCGCCACGCGGGGATCGGCGCGGTCGAACTCCGCGGTCAGCTTGCCGCGCAGCTCCGCCATTTCGGCATAGGGCGCATCGCCCGGCGACCAGGGGGCGGGGGCGAGATAGGGCTCGGCGGCGCAGGGCGCCGGCGCCGGCGCGCCGGGCTTCCGGCCAGCGGCGTCGAAGGCGGTGCGCGCGTCGAGCTGGATGTCGGTCTTCGGGGCCGCTTCCTGGTCCTGGGGCCGGGCGTCATCGGAGGCCATGGCGGGCGCGGCGGGTTCCGACGGCGCGGGGTCGGGTTCCGGGGGCGCCTGGACCTGGGTGTCGGCGTCGTCGCGCGCTTCCGGGCTGCGGAACGCGACCAGGCCCTGGTCGGCCGCCCGCGACAGCTGCTGAAGCAGCCGTCGCTGGGCGTCGGAGACGCTGACGGCGTCAGGCTCGGACGTCGCGGCTTGCGGAGCGTCGCCGGCGGGACCGGTCGGCGCAACCGAAGGCTTGACCTCGTCGTCCATCAGAATCGACGACGTCGCGGGGGCGAGCTCGTCCCGGCGGATGTCGAGTTCCGAGGTCGCGCGGCGAGTGCGGCCCGGCCCGGACGCGGATGAGCCGCCGGACCCGCCGTCGGCCCCGCCGCCGCCATCGCCGCCGTTCTGGTCCTGCGGGGCGCCGCCCTGGTCGTCGCCGGCGCCGGCGCCGTCCAGCTGATCGGCGGTCTGATCGTCCGATCTGGGGCGGATGTCGATGACCAGCATCCCGGGCTGAAATTCGTAGGTCTCCGCGTCGCAGGAGCAGGACAGCGACAGCATCAGCCGCGTGCCGTCGCGCGCGCGCTCGCTGCGCGCGCTGGTGACGCGGGACACGCGGCGGCCCGGGAAGATCTGGCTGGTGTCGAACAGCAGCTCGCGATCCTTGAACAGCACGGTCAGGATCCGGCCGTTGCGGGTCGCGTCCCATTCGCCGAGCTGCTGGACATCGAGCGCGATGCGGCTGAAGCCGGCATGTTCGCCCGCCCGCAGCCGGGACCGCTCCTGCGCGTCGGCGGCGGACGGGACCAGCGCGACCGCGGCGAATGCGAGGGCCGCGAACCCCACGCCGCCGCGCCGCGCGACGGCGACGTCGCCGCCCGCGCGTCGAAGCGCGCCATCGCCCTGTCGCAATCCGGTGGGGATCATGCCGCCTTCGCCTCCCGCAGGGCTTCGCTGAGATCGGTGAAGGACGGGCGCAGGCCGCGCGGCGTGTTCTGGCGCCCGACTTCGACGCAGATGTCGGGCGAATGATTGTGAAGCGCGGCGACCAGCACTTCGCGGATCAGCAGGTAGAACTGGTGATCCTGCTCCAGCACGCCTTTCACGCGCGCCGCCATCGGGCCGACGAAGCCGTAGGCGAGGAACACGCCGAGGAAGGTGCCGACCAGCGCGCCGCCGATCATGCCGCCGAGAATCGCGGGCGGCTGATCGATGGAGGCCATGGTCTTGATCACGCCCAGCACGGCCGCGACGATGCCCAGCGCAGGCAGGGCGTCGGCGATGTTCTGCAGGGCGTGCGAGGAGTGCATGGCGTGGTGCTTGCGGGTCTCGAGCTGCTTCTCCAGCACCTCCTCGACCTGGTGAGGATCATCATAGTTCATCGACCCGGCCCTCAGCGTGTCGCAGATCAGGTCGACGGCGCCGCCGTCCGACTGGATCCGCGGGTAGCGGGCGAAGATCGTCGATTCCATCGGGCTTTCGACATGCTGCTCCAGGTCCATCGGGTTGTTGCGCCCGACCCGGATCAGTTCGAACAGCAGGCACAGCAGGTCGCGGTAGTCCTGCGGCTTCCATTTCGCGCCCTTGAACACCTTGCCGACGTCGCCGATCGTGTGCTTGACCGACGCGAAGTCGTTCGAGAGCAGGAAGGCGCCCAAGGCGGCGCCGCAGATCATCATCATCTCGAATGGCAAGGAGTGCAGGATGATGCCCATCTTGCCGCCGGCGAAAACATATCCGCCGAACACCATGACGAATGTGACGGCGATTCCCACGAACCCGACCATGTCTTCTCCCCGCTGCTCGCGCCGATCGTGCGCCCCCGTCGCGCCGCTCCGGACGCCTCGAGACCCTGGGCGGATCCGGTTAAGAAAAGGCTGAGGCGGGGGAACGAGATCCGTGGCATTCGACAGGCCGGGCGTGGCGGCGGAGGCGCGACGGTCGAGTAGCGACGGGGCCCGCCGGGCGAGCGCCCGGCGCGGCCCCGGACCTGGCGGTCACTCGCGCGGGACGCTGGCGTTGCGGCCGGCGATCACCGCGGACACCGCGTAGGCGCGCTCCGCCGACATGCCGCCGAGAATGCGCGCCGCGGCCTCCTGGCGCATCCGCGCGAGGAAGCCGGCCGCGAAGGTGACGTCCATGCTCTCGAAGATCTTGGAGGCGTCCTTGGCCTTCATGTTCTCATAGACGCTCACCAGTTTCTCGATATCGGCCTCGGCCGCCTCGTCGGCGACGGCCAGGGTGGCGGCGAGCTTCTCCTCCGCCGTGCGCAGCGCTTCGAGCTGTTCCTTGAACTTCGCCTCGGCCACGTCGAGCAGCCGCTCCCGGTCGGCGATGTCGGCGGCCCGTTCGTCAAGCTGCCCCTCCCGCTCACGCAGGGTGGCCAGCAGGCCGGTCGGATCGTCGATCATCTCGCAGCGGGGATCGCCCGCGGCGGTCTGCGACGGATTTTCGCCTCCGGCCACGGAGGACGCGGCGAGAGCCAGCGATCCCGAAGGATCGGTGAGGCGCAGCAGGGCGGAGGCGGCGAAACAGCCGCCGATCAGGATCAGCGCGCCGGGCGGACGCCAACGCCGCGGCTTCGGCCTGGGGGCGGTCATTCGCTGGTCTCGCGCGCCAGGGCGTCAAGCGCCTTGCGCAGCGCCGCGGCGGCGTCGAAGCCGTCGCGGGGCGCGACCTTGGCCGAGGGTGCGGGGGCCGATTGCGCGGCTTCCGGTTCCGGCTCGGCGTCGGGGCCCGCGTCAGGCGCCTGAGCGGCCGCGCGTTCTTCGGCCGGGATCGCTTCGATCTTGAACAGCCGGCGCGTGGTGGTGGGCATCGAGGCTTCCGCGACCTCGGAGGGCGCGTCGTCGTCCTCCTCGATCGGGGGGGCGAGCGCCTCTTTCCTGTCGCGGTCCATCTCGGGCTCCGGTGCGTCGTAGTCCGGCTTGCGCGCGGTCGCCACCGCGCGCAGCGGCGTGGCCGACGCGGCGCCCTGGCCGAATCCCGCCGTCCGACCGGCGCGTCGCGCCGCGACGTTGACCGGCGAGGCGCCCTCATGATCGTGCAGCGCCGCCAGCAGCAATTCCAGCCGTCCCGCCGCCATCTCGGCCCGGGCCGTGCGCTCGGTCAGCGTGCGGGTCGATTCGCCGGTGGCGGCGCGCGTCGCGCGCAGAGCCGTGCGCATCTCCTCCACCTGACCGACCAGCGCCGCGATGGCCTGGCCGACGCCGCCGTCCAGGTCGCGCAGCTTGCGCAGCCGCCCCGCCAGCACGTGGCAATAGATCGCCGAGACCAACGCGGCCGCGATCATCAATCCGTCCGCGATCAGGGACATGTCCGTCTCCTAGAGGGCAATGCCGGGACCTCGGTCATTGCAGGATGAATTCGGTGATCAGCAGGTCGCGCACCGCCTCGTCCCCCAGCACGATCTTCATGCGGCGCAGCAGGTGCGAGCGCATGCGGGTCATGGCGGCGGGACGTTCGATATCGGCCTCGTCCAGCGCCTGGAGGTAGCTGTTGATCACATCCTTGATGCGGGGCATCAGCTTGATGGTCTCCGCCTCCGATCCCGGCGCGACTTCGAGCTGAACCAGAATCTTGAGGTGTCGTGCGCGGGCCGACGGGCCCAGCGTCACCGTCATCGGGTCCACCGCGACGAAGATCGGGTCGGGCCCATCGGGCCCGAGGTCCGCCGCTTCGTCGGCGGGTGCGGCGTGACCGCTCCCCTCCGCCGCGTCGCCGCCGAAAGGCAGGGACAGCATCCCCGAAAACGTCGCGAAAAAGCCGCCGCCGCCCAGCAGAAGCATGGCGACGAGCCCGATCAGCAGCCCTTTCTTGCCCTTCTTGGGCGAGGGCGCCTCGTCCACGTCCAGTTTTGCGGCCTCGGCCATATTCCATATTTCCCGGCTTCGTTCCGCGCGAAGGCGCGGCGCACATCCTGCGGCGTCGCCTTCCCGGCAGCGGAGAGCTCCCTGCCGATCGGCGCGATGCGAGGGGTAGCGGCTCGGGGCTAACCGAATCTTAAGCGCCGGGGCTCCAATCAGGGTCCAGACCAGAAAGGTCGCCCCGAGTTGGGGGCCTAGGGCGCAAGAGGCTTGGCGTGGACCGGATTTCGGCCTTGTGGAGCGGTATGGATTCGCGACGCCGCATCATCGTGGCGCTCGCCGGACTCGCCGCGGCGATCGCGGTATGGGGGCTGGCCAGCGTGGCGACGCGGCCGGCGTTCGGGCTGCTTTATGCGGGCCTCGAACCCTCGGCGGCGGGCGGCGTGGTGTCGGCGCTCGAGGCGCGCGGCGTGCCCTACGAGGTGCGCGGCGATTCCATCTACGTAGAGGAAGGTCAGCGCGATTCGCTGCGGCTCGCCCTGGCCGCCGACGGTCAGCCGCAGACCGGCGCCGCGGGCTACGAACTGCTGGACGGGCTGTCGGGATTCGGCACCACCGCGCAGATGTTCGACGCGGCCTACTGGCGCGCCAAGGAGGGCGAACTCGCCCGCACGCTGCTGTCGCTGCCGCAGGTCCGGCGCGCGCGCGTGCACATCGCCAACCCGGTGCGCCGGCCGTTCGAAGCCGCGCCTTCGCCCACCGCCTCGGTCTCGATCACCGTCGCGGCGGGCGCGCTCGGCGAGGCGCAGGCGCGCGCGATCCGTCACCTGGTCGCCTCCGCCGTCGCCGGCCTGTCGCCGGGCGACGTCACGGTGCTGGACGCGGAGAACGGCAAGGTGCTGACCGAGGACCAGGGCCCTGACGGCGTCGGCGGCGGCGAGGATCAGTCCGTCCGCCTGCGCCAGAACATCGAGCGTCTGCTGGAAGCGCGTGTCGGCCGCGGCGCCGCGGTGGTCGAGGTGATGATCGACGCCGATCTCAATTCCGAAACGGTGAAGGAGCGGGTGCTCGACCCCCAGAGCCGCGTCGCGATCCATTCCGACACGCAGGAAAGTTCGGAGAATTCGCAGGGCGAGAACGCCGGCGTCACCGTCGCCTCCAACCTGCCGGGCAACCCGGCGCCCGAGGGCGGCGGAAGCTCCAGCACGGCCAACGAAACCCGCGAGCGGGTCAATTACGAAGTCTCGGAGGTGCTGCGCGAAACCATCCGTCGCCCGGGGGCGATCCGCAAGATCACCGTGGCGGTGCTGGTCGACGGCGTCCGCACGGAGGGCGCCGGGGGGGAGGCGGTCTGGACGGCGCGGCCGGATCCCGAGCTCGCCGCGCTCAAGGAGCTGGTCGAATCGGCCATCGGCTTCGACGCGGCGCGCGGCGACATGGTCACCATCCGCAGCCTCGAATTCACGCTGCCGCCGGAGCTGGGAACCGAGGCGGTGTCCGGCGCCGGCGATTTTCTCGCCGCCAACGCCATGTCGCTGATCCAGCTCGGCGTGCTCAGCGCCGTGGCCCTGCTGCTCGGTCTGTTCGTGCTGCGCCCGATGCTGGCGCGCCAGGCCGAGGATGCGGAACTGCTGGAACTGCAGGCGCGCGAGGCGCTGGGCGGTCCGGACGGGCTGACCGACAGCATCGCGCTCGCCGGCGAAGTGATCGACGCCCGCGGCGTCGCCGCCGAGCGCCTGGATGCGCTGCGCGGCGCAGTGCTGGAGCGACAGATCGAGACTACGGCGCTGCTCGGCGACTGGCTGAGCGCGCCTGACGAAATGAAGGAGCCCGCATGAACCCGCATATGGTGAGCTGGGAACATTTCGAAGCGGAGGCGCCGCCGGCCTCCCGCTCCGCCAAGCCGGTCCCCCGCGACGCCAAGCCGGCCGGCGCCGCGACCGCCCGCAGGCCCAACGCGGCGCCGGCTTCTCCCGTCGGCCCGGCGCTCAAGCCCGCGCCGAAGCCGCCCGCCGCGGAGCCGCTGGAAACGCTGCTCGCCCGGGCCCGCGGCGAGGGCCGCGCCGCCGGGTTCGAGGAGGGCGCCGCCCATGCCGAGGCGCAGGGCCAGGCCGATCTGCGCCTGATCCTCTCGGACATGCGCGAACAACTGACCGATTCGCTGCATCGCCGGGTCGAGCGGGACGCGACGATGCTCTCCTCCGCCCGCGAACTGGCCGAGGCGCTGCTGACCGGGGTGGCGCCCGCGCTGGCTCGGCGCGGGCTCGCCGCCGAGATCTCCGACGCCGTGGTCGAGGCGCTGCGCGAAGCGCGCGCGCGGCGGGTCGAGGCGGCCGATGCCGGACTGCGGGTCCGGGTCTCGCCGGCCCAGATCGACCCGGTGCGCGCCGCCTTCGCCGCCGCGGGCATCGCCGTCTTGGTGGAACCGGATCCCGATCTCGACGATCTCGCCGCGCGGCTCGACTGGGCCGATGGCGAGGACGAGCTCGACCTCGACGCCGCGATCGAGGCGGCGCGCGCCGCCCTCGACCGCCATTTCCACGACGCGCACAGGAGAGCCGCACATGGCTGAGGACATCGACGACGACGCCGACGAGGGCGAAGCCCTTCCCGCGCCGACGCGCGGCGGCCGCCGCGGCGGCGCCGCCGTGCTCGGCGTTCCGATCGAGGTGGTGATCTCGGTCGGCCGCGCCCGGCCGCTGGTCTCCGATCTGGTCAACCTGCGTCGCGACTCGGTGCTGCCGCTCGACAGCCGCATCGACGATCCGGTGGAGATCCTGATCGGCGAGCGGCTGATCGCCCGCGGCGAGCTGCAGGAGATGGATGACGACAGCGGCCGTCTCGCGGTTCGGCTGACCGAAGTCGCCGACCTGTCGCAGGGCGTCTGAGCGCTTGGTTCGCGGACGCGACATCCTGGCGGGCGCCTGGCCGCGGCCCGACGCGCCGGCGGGCGGCGGGCGCTTCCGCGCGCCCGTCGGTCCGCTCATCGGCGCCGTGCTGCTCGCCGCGATGCTGCTCGTCCCGGCGGACGTGGCGGCGCAGGAGGTCGCGATCGACCTCGGCGGCGACGGCAGCCTGACCCTGCGCGCCGTCCAGCTCTTCGCGGCGGTGACGGTGCTGAGCCTCGCCCCGGCCATCGCGGTCACCGTCACCTGCTTCCCGTTCATGGTCACGGTGCTGTCGATCCTGCGCGCCGCCATCGGCCTGCAGCAGTCGCCGCCCAACATGCTGATCGTCTCGCTGGCCCTGTTTCTCAGCTGGTTCGTCATGGCCCCGGTCATCGACGCCGCCTGGACCTCGGGGGTGGAGCCGCTGCTGGCCGAAGACATTACGATCGAGGAGGCGGCGCCGCGCATTCTCGCGCCCTTCCGCGCCTTCATGGCCGCGCGCGTCGACCCCGAGGCGCTGTCGGCTCTGGCCGAGGCCGTGCCCGCCGCCGCGCTCGGCCCGGCCTCCGCGCCGATCGAGGGCGCGCCCGTCGTCGATCCGCGTGCGGTGACGCCGGCCGATGCGCCGTCCAGCCTGCTGGTTCCCGCCTTTCTGCTCTCGGAGGTGCAGCGCGCCTTCGAGATCGGGTTCCTCATCTATCTTCCGTTCCTCTTGATCGATCTCGTGGTGGCTTCGATACTGATGTCCATGGGCATGATGATGGTGCCGCCCGCCGTGGTGTCGCTTCCCTTCAAACTCGCCTTCTTCGTGGCCGCCGACGGTTGGCCGCTGCTCGCGGGCGCGCTGGTCCGGGGGTATGGGGCATGAGTGAGGGCGCGATGGTGGTCGCCGGCGGAGGGAAGGTTCCCGCGAAATCCGGCTCTCCGGCCGGACGGCAGGAGTCCGAGCCGCTGGTGATGCTGACCAAGGCGCAGAAGGCGGCTGTGGTGATCGTCGCGCTCGGCCCCGATGCGGCGGCGGAGATCCTGCGCAATCTCGGCGATGCCAACATCCGTCGCTTCGCGTCCGCCGTCTCCAAACTCAACGGCGTGCCGCATGCGGTGGTCGACGCGGTGGTCACCGAGTTTCTCGCCAATCTGGGCGACGAGCTGACGGTGCGCGGCGGGCTGGAGGAAGCCCGGAAGTTCCTGGGCCAGGTGCTGGACGAGGATCAGCTGAGCCGGGTGCTGGAGGAGATCGACGCGCGGTCGGTGCGCACGGTCTGGCAGCGTCTGGCCGATTCCTCCGACGCGCCGCTGGCCAACTGGCTGTCCTCCGAACATCCGCAGGTGGCCTGCATCGTGGTGTCCAAGCTGCGCTCCGACCAGGCGGCGCGGCTGCTGGAACGCTTCGAGCCCGCCTTCGCCCAGGACATCGTGCTGCGCATGTCGCGGGTGCCGACCCCCGACAGCGCCGCGCTGGATATTCTCAAGACCGCGATCGAGACGGACTTCGTGTCGGTGATCGAGCGCAATCAGGGCGCGCGCAAGCCGGCCGAGCTGATCGCGAGCCTGATGAACCACGTCTCGGCCTCGGCGCGGGATTCCTTCCTGGGTCACATGGATTCGGTGGATCCCAAGCTGGCGCAGGAAGTGCAGCGCGTGATGTTCACCTTCGCCGACATCTCCAGCCGCGTGAACCCGCGCGACGTCGCCAAGGTGATGAAGGAGGTGGAGGAGCCGGTGTTGATGACCGCGCTGAAATCGGCGATGGCGGTGCAGAATCCTGCGGCGGATTTCATCCTCGGCAATATCGCCAAGCGGCTCTCGGAACGCATGCGCGAGGATCTCGACGGCATGCCGGATGTGCGGCAGAAGGAGGGCGAGGCCGCGCAGGCGGCGCTGGTCAACGCCATCCAAACCCTGGCGCGGCGCGGCGAGATCAAGCTGATCGAAATCGACGCCGGCGACGACTGAGCGTTTTGGCGGGCGACCTGGGGTTGGCGTCGGCGCGGGCGCATGTCCTTCGGCCGGCTTTCGGCGCGGAGCGACATTGACGGCGTGGGCTCGCGGCCGCGCTCGAGCGTTCGATCAGTGCGATCGACCAAGGACCCAGGTCGGCTGGGCATGAAACGCCGGGCATCTCGGCGGGTTGGGCGGCCGCGCTGGGGTCTCGGCCTGGCCTGGTCATGGTCGTTGGCGATCCGGCAGGGCCGCTGTCGAAACCTGGCGCGCGATCCGGCGCATGGGCTGCGTCCCATGATCGATGAGGCTTCCGTCGGCGCCGGGCCTGCCAGGCTGACATCGCGAAACAGAACCCGGCTCAGGAATTCACGAGGGTCGATCGGCGCGTCTATCGTCCGCCGATGATTTGGTCCTGGCAAGCTCTATTGCGCATCCGTCGGCGCCCGTTTCCGGACCGCCATGTCTTGCGAAGGGCGCGACCGGATAGACGCAGGGGGCGTGCCATGCCGCGCGTGCCGAAGTCGGCCCCGCGGGACAGCGCCGAACGGACCGGCGCCAATGATGCGCCGACCCGAAATCGGCCTCGGACGGCGTCTCCGCGCGTCCGACGATGCGTCGTTCCGGCTTGTCCGGCAGGTCAGCGCATCGCGCTGGCCATCGCCTCCGACGCCGGGGCGAGCGGTTTTCCGTCCAGCTCCAGCCGGGACAGACGCCAGCAGGCGGCGGCGTCGAGGCCGGACTCGCAGATCGGCGTCGCCTCCAGGAAGAAGGCCGCCGGCCAGCCGGCCGTAGGGCCGGTTCGGAGCGGGGCCCGGGCGCGAAGCCGCCAGGCGCCGTCAGGGGCGCGGTCGGCCACGTGGGGCGCGATCAGCGGGCCGCCGAGCGCGATCTCGGCCAGCGCGGAAAGCCCGACGCGCGCCGCATCGGGCGAGGGCGACGGGTACATGGGCGGCGGCGCCGCCTGGGCCCAGACCGTGGCGAGCCCGACAAGCGGCAGCAGCAAGGGCGCGGAAAGGCGCATATCGCGTCCCCGAAATAACCAGACCCTCACCTCTCGCCCGCCGACAATCTACCCGCCTCGCGTCCCAAGGTCAAATGAGTCGCGTTTTTTCATTTTATTTACAATATTTTAACTATGTTGAATCATTGGTAAACCACGCCGGTTCGAACGCGGGCGCAACCCCACGGCGCCTGCGCCTTGCCAGCCCGGCGGGGCGGGGCTATACCCCGGCCGAAACGCGCGCCCCCCACGGCGCGCGCTTTCCGGCTTGGGCGCGTCGCCGCGTCCCTCCCCAGCGCAGCCCGCGCCGCCCCGGCGGCGCCTTCTCGGATGAGCCTCGACGACGCCATGAAGATCAACGGCAACGAAATCCGCCCCGGCAACATCATCGAGCATGACGGCGGCCTGTGGATCGCGGTGAAGACCGCGCATGTGAAACCCGGCAAGGGCGGCGCGTTCGCCCAGGTCGAACTGAAGAACCTGCGCAACGGCACCAAGCTGAACGAGCGCTTCCGGTCGGCCGACAAGGTCGAGCGTGTGCGGCTCGACCAGAAGGACCAGCAGTTCCTCTATGAAGTCGACGGGATGCTGACCTTCATGGACAGCGAGACCTTCGAGCAGACCGCGCTGCCCGCCGACCTGCTGGGCGACCGTCGTCCGTTCCTGCAGGACGGCATGATGGCCACCATCGAATACCACTACGAGGAGGCCCTGTCGGTCTCGCTGCCCGAGAAGGTGATCTGCACCATCGAGGACACCGAGCCGGTGGTGAAGGGGCAGACCGCCGCCAATTCGTTCAAGCCCGCCATGCTCGAAAACGGCGTGCGCATCACCGTGCCGCCCTTCGTGGGGACCGGCGAGAAGGTGGTCGTGAACACCGAGACCTTCGAATACGTCGAGCGGGCCTGAGCCATGTGCACCGGCGCCGCCCCCTCGGATCGCCCCGCCGCCACGGCCATCCGGCATGTGGACAACGACAAGGTGCGGGTGACCGAGTGGGTGTTCGCGCCGGGCGCGGCGACCGGCTGGCATGTGCATGAGATGGACTACGTGGTCACGCCGCTGACCTCGCAGCCCGTCGACCTGGTCGGCCCCGACGGCGCTGCGACCCGCGCCCAGATGACCGCCGGCGTCACCTATTTCCGCGAGGCCGGCGTCGCCCATGACGTGATCAACGCCGGAAACGGCGAGCTGCGCTTCGTGGAGACCGAGCTGAAGGCGACCGCGCAGGCCTGAGCCGCGCCCCCCCGCCGAGGCCCCCAAGGGGCCGCCCCGATTTCCGCCGCCGCGCCCCCCGCGCGGCGGCGCGCCCTTTGGTCCGGGCGCCCGCGCATCCGGCCGGGCGCATCAGGAGGCTTCTTCGATGTCCACTATGGGCTCCGCCAATCTCAACGTCATGATCAAGGCCGCCCGGCGCGCTGCGAAGAGCCTGGTGCGCGACTTCGGCGAGGTCGAGAACCTGCAGGTCTCGCGCAAGGGCGCCGCCGACTTCGTGTCGCGCGCCGACATCAAGGCCGAGGAGATGATCCAGCGCGACCTGATGGAGGCCCGCCCCGCCTATGGCTGGCTCGGTGAGGAATCCGACAAGGAGATCAAGGGCAAGGACCAGACCCGGCGCTGGATCGTGGACCCGCTCGACGGCACCACGAATTTCCTGCACGGCATGCCGCACTGGGCGATCTCGATCGCGCTGGAATACAAAGGCGAGATCGTGGCGGGCGTGGTGCTCGACCCGATCAAGGACGAGATGTTCGTGGCCGAGAAGGGCGCCGGCGCCTGGCTCAACGACCGTCGCCTGCGGGTGTCGGGGCGCCGCGAGATGACCGAGATGGTGTTCGCCACCGGCATCCCCTTCGCCGGGACCGCCGGCCTGCCGGAGATGCTGCGCGACCTCGCCCGGATCATGCCGCGGGTCGCCGGCGTGCGCCGCTTCGGGGCCGCGGCGCTGGACCTCGCCTGGGTCGCGGCCGGGCGCTACGACGGCTACTGGGAACGCGGGCTGAAGCCCTGGGACATGGCGGCGGGCCTGCTGCTGGTGCGCGAGGCCGGCGGTTTCGTGGAGTCGCTGTCGATCCCCGACGCGCGCCCCGTCGACACCGGCGACGTGATCGCCTCGAACGCCGAGATTTTTCCGAAGTTCTGCGAGCTGGTCCGGGGCTGACCCGCCCCTGCCGCGCAGGGCGCGCGACTTCCCCGCCGGGGGAGGGCCCGCGCGCCCCTCGCGACGTGCCGTGATTCCGAAAACCGCGCCCTGCCGCGGCGTCCCCGCGCTTCCACGACCCGCCCGGCTCTGCTAGGCCATGATCGACATGGGTCAAGGGGGAGCCGCAGGCCGCGCATGAGCATCGTCCAGGATCGACGGATCGAATTCTCGCAGCCCATCAGGCAGATCGTGCTGATGGTCGTCGTGCTGGGGCTGACCGCGGCGGGCGTCGCGTTCCTCTACGGCCCGATCTCGGCGGTGTTCAACGCCAACCCCTATCTCAACGGCTTCATCGGCGGCGTCTTCGTCATCGGCGTGCTGGCCTGCTTCTGGCAGGTCATCGCGCTGATCAACGCCGTCTCCTGGCTCGAAGGCTTCGCCATCGACCGGCCGGGGCATGAATTCGTCAACCCGCCGCGCCTGCTGACCTCGCTCGCCTCGCTGCTGCGCGACAAGCGGGCCCGCACGGCGCTGACCGCGACCTCCACCCGCTCGATCCTCGACACCGCCGCCCAGCGGCTGGACGAGCAGCGCGACATCACCCGCTACATCATCAACCTGCTGATCCTGGTGGGCCTGCTCGGCACCTTCTGGGGGCTGTCGAACGTGGTCCCCGGCATCGTCGAGACCATGCGCAATCTCGGCGCCCAGCCCGGCGACGATTCCATGGCGGTGTTCGAGCGGCTGATGGGCGGGCTGAACTCGCAGCTCGACGGCATGGGCACCGCTTTCGCCTCGTCGCTGCTGGGTCTCGCGGGCAGTCTGGTGGTCGGGTTGCTCGACCTTTTCGCCGGCCACGGCCAGAACCGCTTTTACCGCGAGCTGGAGGAGTGGCTGTCGTCGATCACCCGTCTCTCGCGCGGGGGCGACGATGGCGAGGCCTCCGCCTCGGCCATCGCCGCCGAGCTGATGGAGCGCAACGCCGAGCAGATCGAGGCGCTGGTCGCTGCGCTGCGCGACGCCGAGGAGCGGCAGCGCATGGCCGACGCGAGGATGGAGACGCTGGCCAGCGGCCTGACCGGGCTGGTGCGGGTGCTGGAGGAGGACCGCGAGCAGCGGCTCGCGACCGACGCCGCGCCGAAACCCGTGCCGCTCAACCCCGTCGAGACCTATCAGAAACTCGACCGCATCGCCTCCGCCCAGGAGCGCGCCGCGCATCTGCTGGAAAAAGCCCAGGACCGCGAGGAAAGCGACGAGGGTCGCCAGCGCCTGCGCTCCATCGACCTGCAGATCACGCGCCTGCTGGAGGAAGTGTCCGCCGGCCGGCAGGAGACGACGGCCGAGCTGCGCATGGATATCGCCCGCCTGACCAAGGCGATCACCGGCGACCGGACCTGATCCATGGCCCTGTCGCGAAGATCCCAGCGCTACGAGGGCAATGTCTGGCCCGGCTTCGTGGACGCGATGACCGCGCTCTTGCTGGTGCTGATCTTCGTGCTGTCGATCTTCATGATCGTGCAGTTCGTGCTGCGCGATCTGGTGACCGGCAAGGACGCCGAGCTCGACAACCTGACCCTGCAGCTGGCCCAGATCGCCCAGGTGCTGTCGACCGAACGCAGCCGCGGCGATGATCTGGAAGGCCAGGTCGGTGCGCTGACCGCTTCTCTGGAAGGGGAGCGGGCCGAGGTCGGCCGGCTGGGCGCGCTGGCCGAAAGCCTGGTGACCGAGCGTGACGCCGCGCAGGCCCGCAACGCCGAATTCGAAGCCCGGGTCGCGGCCCTTCTGGCCGACGTGTCGTCGGCCCGCGAACGCATCGGCGTGCTGACCGCGGCGCGCGAGACCGAGGCCGCGCGCGCCGACGGGGCCGAGCAGGCGCTGACCGAGGCCCGCGCCTCGATCACCGAACTGGAGGCCGCGCAGACCCGGGTGATCTCCGAACGGGAGCAGATGCAGCTCGCCCTCTCCCGCCTGCGCGAAGAGGTGTCGTCGACCGAGGAGGCCGCCCGTCTCGCCGCCGCCCAGCGCGAGGCGATGGAGGCGCTGGTCGCCGATCTGAAGTCAAAGGCCGCCGAGCAGCGCCAGACGCTCGAAGCCGCCCGCGACGCCGCCCAGACCGAGGTGTTGGAGCTGAAGGTCACCGCGGAGGAGAAGGACAAGGTCCTCGCCGCCCTCCAGCAGGAGCTGACCGAGGAGGAGCAGGCCCGCGCCACGGAGGCCGCCGCCGCCGAGGCCCTGCGCGCCAGGCTGGAAGGCTCGACCACCGAGCTGACCGCGATGCAGCTGGCGCTCGAGGAGCAGCGGAAAAAGGCGGAGGAGACGCTGACCCTGCTCGCCGCCGCCGAGGCCGCCAAGTCCGAATTGCAGGACACCGCCAAGGCCACCGCCGACCAGCTCGCCGACGCCCGCGCCCGAATGACGGAGCGTGAGGCGCTGCTGGCCTCCGCCGAACGCCGGCTCGCCGACGAGAAGACAGCGTCCGCCGACGAGGCCCGCCGCGTCGCCCTGCTCAACGCCCAGGCCGAAGCGGTGCGCCGCCAGCTGGGCGGGCTGCAGGAGCTGCTCAACGCCGAGGAAGGCAAGAATGAGGAAATGCAGGCCCAGCTCTCCAATCTCGGCTCGCAGCTGAACGCGGCGCTTGCCCGCGAATTGCAGCTCAAACGCCGCGAATCCGAGCGCAACGCCGAAGAGGTCGCGCGCCTAGAGGCGGAGAAGAAGTCGCTGGAGGCGCGCCGCTCCGAATTCTTCGGCCGTATCCGCGAGGCGATCGAGGGGCGCGAGGGCGTGAAGGTGGTCGGCGACCGCTTCGTCTTCCAGTCCGAAGTGCTGTTCGATCCCGGCTCCGCCGATCTGGGCGCGCCGGGGCGCGCGGCGCTGGACGAATTCGCCGAGATCTTCCGCTCGGTCCGCGACGCGCTGCCGGATGAACTGCCCTGGGTGCTGCGGGTCGACGGGCATACCGACGACGTGCCGCTGTCGGGTGGCGGGCGCTATCGCGACAACTGGGAGCTGAGCCAGGCCCGCGCGCTGTCGGTGGTCCGCTACCTGTCCACCGCGCAGAGCTTTCCGCCCGAGCGGCTGGCCGCCAACGGCTTCGGCGAATACCAGCCGATCGACCCCGGCGACACGCCCGAGGCCCGCGCCCGCAACCGCCGGATCGAGCTGAAGCTGACCGAGCGCTAAGGCGGCCGTGGCGCGAAAGCCCAGCCCTCACGCGACGCGAAACGCCATTCGCAACGCGACCGCGCGGCGCGTTCGCCGGCGTTTCACATCATCTGGCATGGGCCGCGGGGTTGAGATAACACACTTATGAACACCCCCTTTGTGACGATGGAATGACCACGATGCGCGAACCCGGCCTGGACGTGGTTGATCTTCCCGCTGGCTTCGATCTCGACTTCGTGAGGGCGCAGTTTCCGGCGTTCCAGGAGCCCTCTCTGGCCGGATGGGCGCATTTCGAGAACGCCGGCGGCTCCTATCCCTGCATCCATGCCGTCGACCGGCTGGCGGAGTTCTACCGCACCGCCAAGGTCCAGCCCCACGCCCCCTATCCGGCGGCGCAGGAGGCGGGGCGGCTGATGGACGAGGGCGCCGTGGCGCTGGCGAGCTGGCTCGGCATCCCCGACAGCGCGCTGCATATCGGCCCGTCGACCACGCAGAACGTTTATGTGCTGGCCCGCGCCGCCCGGCCGATTTTCGCGCCTGGCGACGCGCTGGTGGTGACCAATCAGGATCACGAGGCGAATTCCGGGGCCTGGCGACGGCTGGCGGACGAAGGCGTCGAGGTCCGCGAATGGCAGGTGGACGGCGCCGGCTCGCTCGACCTCGCGGCGCTCGAGGCGCTGCTGGCCGACGGCAAGGTCCGGCTGGTCGCCTTCCCCCACTGCTCCAACATCGTGGCCGAGATCAATCCGGTTCAGGAGATCTGCGCCCTGGTCCGCGCCGCCGGGGCGATCAGCGTGGTCGACGGGGTCGGCTACGCCCCCCATGGCCTGCCCGACATCGGCAAGAAGGGCGCCGACGTCTACCTGTTCTCGACCTACAAGACCTTCGGCCCGCATCTCGGGGTGATGGCGATGGACGAGGCACTCGCGCTGCGCTTCGCCAATCAGGGCCATTATTTCAACGGCGACAACCCGCGCAAGCGGCTGACGCCGGCGGGGCCGGACCATGCCCAGGTCGCGGCGCTGGCCGGGGTCGCGGACTACATGGCCGACGTGGACCGCCGCCATTACCCCGACTGCGCCGACGACCCGGCGCTGCGTCGCGCGCGGGTGCAGGCGCTGCTCCGCTCGCGCGAACGGGCGCTGGCGGCGCCGCTGCTCGACTTTCTGGAAAGCCACCCGCGCCTGCGCCTGCTCGGCCCGGCCGCGCCGGCGCGCCGTGCACCCACCGTCTCGGTGGTCGTGCCCGGCATGACCGGCGAGGCGGCGGCGGCGGCGATGGCGAAGCAGGGCCTGATGTGCGGCGGCGGCCATTTCTACGCCCGCCGGCTGATCGAGGCGCTGGGGGTGGACGGCGATTCCGGCGTGCTGCGCATGTCCTTCCTGCACTACACGGCGGAGGAGGAGATCGCGCGCCTGATCGAGGCGCTCGACACCCTTCCCGTCGGGCGGGCCTGAGCGGATGCGGGTGGTCGGAGGCCGTTGGCGGGGCTCGAAGCTCGCCTCGCCCGAGGATGCCGGGGTGGATGCCGAAGGCGGCGAGGCCCGGCTGCGGCCGACCACGGACCGGGTGCGGGAATCGCTCTTCAACCTGCTGGCCCATGGCGGCTACGCCGAGCCGCAGGTCCCCAACGGCATGCGCGTGCTGGATCTTTTCGCCGGCACCGGCGCGCTGGGGCTGGAGGCGCTGTCGCGCGGCGCGGTCCGTGTGCAGTTCGTCGACGACCTGCCCGCCGCGCGCGCCCTGATCCGGCGCAACGTCGAGGCGTTCAACGCCACCGGCCAGACCAAGATCTTTCGCCGCGACGCCACGAAACTCGGGCCGTGCCGGGGCGAGCCCTACGACCTGGTGTTTCTCGACCCCCCCTATGGGCGCGGGTTGGGGGAGGCGGCGCTGGAGGCGGCGATGACCGGCGGCTGGACCGCACCGGGCGCGCTGGTGGTGTGGGAGGAGGACGCGGCCGCCCCCGTCATCCTGCCCGCCGGCGCGGCGCTGCTGGACGAGCGGCGCTATGGCGGCACCGCCATCCGGATCCTGCGTCTGCCCTGAGCGCCATTTTCGACTTCGCGGTTGGGATGGGGCGCGGGCTGCGCTACATGCGGAGACGGACCCCTGATCGCGGGGGAACGCTCCACGACAGGAGGACAGGGACATGACCATTTCCGTAGGCGACACGCTGCCGGACGCGACTTTCATCGCCATCGGCCCCAACGGCCCCGAGCCCAAGACCACCGCGGACATCTTCGCGGGCCGCAAGGTCGCGCTGTTCGCGGTGCCGGGGGCGTTCACGCCGACCTGCTCGCTGAACCATCTGCCGAGCTTCGTGGACAATGCCGAGGCGCTGACCGCCAAGGGCGTCGAGGCCATCGTGTGCGTGTCGGTCAACGACCCCTTCGTGATGAAGGCCTGGGGCGAGAGCTCGGGCGCCATCGCCGCCGGGCTGCACATGCTGGCCGATCCGCAGTCGGAATTCACCAAGGCGCTGGGTCTCGACTTCACCGCGCCGCCGGCCGGGCTGATCGCGCGGTCCAAGCGCTATTCGATGGTGGTCGAGGACAAGGTGGTGAAGGTGTTCAACCTGGAGGAGACGCCCGGCAAGGCCGAGATCTCCACCGGCGGGGCGATGCTCGACCAGCTCTGAGCGGCTTTCGCGAGGATCGGGCGGCGGCGGGGAGGTTCCTCGCCGCCGTTTTCGTGTCCGGCCAGGTGCGCGCGTCGGCCAGGTGCGCGCGTCGGCCAGGTGCGCGCGTCGGCCAGGTGCGCGCGTCGGCCAGGTGCGCGCGTCGGCCAGGTGCGCGCGTCGAGCGCGTGCGTGGGCGGGCTGAGCGCCACGGCGCCGTCCAGCCCCTCCGGTCCGATCAGAAGCAGCGACCCGGTCCGGGCAGCCCCGAAAATCGCCAGCCGCTCCCCGCCCGCGAGGGTCAGCACCGCGTCGCCGGCTTCGGTCCAGGCGATGTCGGTCGTTTCGGGGGCCTGATCCAGATGGATCTCCAGCGCCGCGCCGGCGGAGACCTGCACCCGGTCCATGCCGTCGCCCCGCCCGAACACCAGGCCCGCGGCATCGACGTTCAGCAGGATCACGTCGTCGCCTGCGCCGCCGCTCACCCGCTCCACCGTCCCGGCGGCGATGGAGATCACGTCGTCGCCGTCCCCGCCAGAGGCGTGGCGGACGGTGGCCGCGACCAGCGAGATGACGTCGTCGCCGGCGCCGCCCGCCGCCCACGTCACCTCCGCCGCGCGGATCGAGAGCACGTCGTTCCCTTCCCCGCCGTCGGCCCGCGCCTCGTCCGCGCCGATGGCGATGGCGTCGTCGCCCGCGCCCCCGTCGACCGAGGCCATGCGCGCGGCGACCGAGATCGCGTCATTCCCCGCGTCGCCCGACACCTGCGCGAACCCGTCCGCGACCAGCGCCAGCGCGTCGTCGCCGTCGCCGCCCGAGACCTGCCCCCCGCCCGCCAGGTTGAGCGACACCGAATCGTTCCCTGCGCCCGCGTCCAGCGACGGCAGCATGTCCAGCGAGCCTGCGAAGGCGTCGTTCCCGTCGCCCAGGCGCACCGAGCCCAGCGACAATCCGAAAATCTGCACCACGTCGTGGCCGCCGCCCGCGTCGATATCCGCGCGCGCGCCCCGGTCGCCGAAGCGGGCGTCGGACATCACCGCGATCTCGATATTGGTGATGGCGTCGCCCTGATCGCCGCCGGTCAGACGCTCGGACACCTCCGACAGCGGCGGCCCGTCGCGACGTTCGGAATAAACGGCGTCATAGTCGTATTGCAGGGTGGAGCCGTCGGTTTCCACCCGGAAGCTCTCGGAGATCACCATGCTGACCAGCCCGCCGAGCGCGTTGAGGCTGGCCTGCATCCGCTGGCTGACCACCGTCTTTTCGCCCCTGAACAGCGCCGACACCTCCGCCGCGTAGCTGACCGAGAGGCGGCCCGAGCGCGGAAACTTTCCCTCCGCCGCGGAGATCGCCAGACGGGGGCGCAGACCGGCGAGTTTCGACATGCGGGCGAGCGCGCGGGACATGCCGCGGATGCGCAGGTTGAGCGCGGCGCGGTCGCCCGGCGACAGGCCGCGGGTGCGGTCATGGTCGCCGGGCCGGGGCAGGTCGCCATGGCGCGAGGGCAGGGCCGCCGGCGTCGCTTCCCCTTCGGACATCCCGCCCCCCGACACGGTCCCCAGCGCCGCCCCCGGAGCGGCGGCGAGCGCCGCGCCGTCCCTGGTCCCCGCCGCCAGGATCCCGGCGCCGCGCGCCGCGATGGCGAGGTTGAGCATCGGTCACTCTCCGCTGTCATCCGCAGATGCGCCCAGACTGGATGCATCCGGTTAGCGAAAGGTGAAGCGCACGGTCAGGCCACGGCGGAGGCGTCGGCCTCCACCGCCGCGAAGAAGCCGCGCAGCTCGTCCAGCACCGCCTGCCAGTGGGTCACCGGGCTCATGTGCCCGGCCCCGGCGATGTCGCGCCGCCGCGCGCCGGGCAGCGCGCCCTTGAGGGTTTCCAACACCTGCAGCGCGTTGGCCTGGCTCGCCGCGCCGCCCAGCAAAAGCACCGGCATCGGGAAGCGGGCGATGTCGGGCAGCTCGATCTGCCCCGCCGGCCGGGCCACCACCCAGGCGTTGTCGAGCCGAAGCTCCCGGAAGCAGCGCAGGGAATAGGCGCGCCGCTCCGCCGTCATCTCGGCCACGCGGCCGGGCGCGCCCCAGGCCCCGATGAATTCGTCGAGCGCCTTGCCCAACGCCTCGTCCGAGATATCGGGCTTCAGCACCTCGGGCTCTTCGCCGGGCTTGTGGAGGAGGTGGAACATCACCGGCTCGATCATGGTCAGCGAGGCCGCGAGCTCCGGCCGTTTCCACGCCACCCGGCTCAGCGCCGCCCCGCCGAGCGACAGGCCCACCAGATGCACCGGGCGGCCCTGCGCCTCGGCCAGCATCGCCAGCATCTCGGCGGCGAACAGCTGCAGGGACTCGCCCTCGGGCGGCGGGTCGGAGCGGCCATGCGCGGGCAGGTCAGGCGCGATCACCGGGCGGTCGACGGCCAGCGCCTCGGCGATCGGTTTCCACAGGCCGCTATGGGCCAGCGAGCAATGGGCGAGCAGCACCGGCACGCCGGTCTTGTCCTCGCCATAGCTGCGGTATTGAACGCGCCGGCCGCGCAGCATCGCCTCGGGCATCGGGGTCTCCTTCTCGTCGCGGCCCGTGGTCCGGGCCGTCATCTGGTCCGGGCGCGGTCCCCCCGGGGGCGGCGCTCAGGCGGACTTATGATCGGGGGCGGCGCGACGGAAGGCAAGGGAGGGCGCCCGTGCGCGGCGGCGCGACGCGCTAGGCAACCCGCCCCCCCGGTGCTAGGGGGACCGAAGGACGCGGCCCTGCCGCGCCCCGTCGGCGGGACGCAGCCAGCGCGCCCCCGCCGCGGATCTGCTGCGGAGGGGCGCATGAAGGCCGACATCAACCTGAAGCTCATCGCGGGCAATTCCAACATGGATCTCGCCCGGGCGATCTCGCGCCGGATGAGCGTCTATCGCGGGATGCCGGTGGACCTGGCCAACGCCCGGGTCGAACGGTTCAACGACAAGGAGATCTTCGTCGAGATCTACGACAACGTCCGCGGCGAAGACGTGTTCATCATCCAGTCGACCTGCAACCCGGCCAACGACAACCTGATGGAGCTGCTGATCATCGCCGACGCGCTGCGGCGGTCCTCGGCGGCGCGGGTCACGGCGGTCATCCCCTATTTCGGCTATGCGCGGCAGGACCGGCGGACCTCGGCGCGGACCCCGATCTCGGCCAAGCTGGTGGCGAACCTGATGGCGCAGGCGGGGATCAACCGGGTGCTGACGCTCGACCTGCATGCCGGCCAGATCCAGGGCTTCTTCGACATCCCGGTGGACAATCTCTACGCCTCGCCGGTGTTCGCGATGGATATCCAGCACAATTTCGAGGATCTCTCGAAGGTCACCATCATCTCGCCGGACGTGGGCGGGGTGGCGCGGGCCCGTGAGATCGCGAAGCGCCTGAACCTCGCGCTCGCCATCGTCGACAAGCGCCGCTCGCGCCCCGGCGAGGTCGACGAGATGACCATCATCGGCGAGGTCGAGGGCCGGACCTGCATCATCGTCGACGACATCTGCGACACCGCGGGGACGCTGTGCAAGGCGGCCCAGCTGCTCAAGGACAACGGGGCGGAGGCGGTGCACGCCTACATCTCCCACGGGGTGCTGTCGGGGCCGGCGGTCGAGCGGGTGACCAACTCGGTGATGGAGAGCCTGGTGATCACCGACTCGATCCCGCTGTCGGACGCGGCCAAGGCCGCCCGCAACATCCGCACCGTGTCGGTGGCGCCGATGCTGGCGCAGGCGATCCTCAACGTGGCCAACGACACCTCGGTGTCGTCGCTGTTTTCCGAGGACACGCTCAGGCCGATCTACGAGGCGTTCTACCGCTTCGACTGACCGGGTCGGGATTTTCGCGCGGCCGCTCCCGGAGGGTTCCGGGGGCGGCCGTTTGCGTTTCAGGGTCTGGGGTTAGGGTCTGGGCGCAGGCGGCGGCGGGCGATGGTCAGCGGGATCAGGGCCGCAAGCGTCAGCGCGAGGGCCAGCGCGAAGGGCGCGCCGGGGGCGTGGACGGGGGCGCCGGGCCCTGCGAAGACCTCGAAGATCGTGGTGAAGATCGGCGGCGCCAGCGCCGCGGTCAGGGACTGCAGGCTCGCCAGCACGCCCTGCAGCCGGCCTTGCGCGTCGGCCGCGACCTGGCCGCTCATCAGCGCCGCGATGGCGGGGTTGGACAGCGACGACAGCGCGATCAGCGGGATGGCGACCAGCACCCAGATCTCCGACGGCGCGGCGGCGTAGATCCCCAGCGACAGGGCGCAGCAGGCGAGGGCGGCGAAGGCCAGACGCAGCTCGCCGAACCGCGCCACGGCCGGGCCGACCAGCAGGCCTTGCGCGAGGCCGAGGCACACCCCCACGAAGGCCAGCGACAGGCCGATGCGGGCGGGCGTCCAGGCGAAGGCCTCGATGGCGTAGAAGCTCCAGATCGCGGGATAGACTCCGAAGGCCAGCTCGAGCAGCGCGAGGGCGGCGATGAACGGCCCGAGTCCGGGCAGGCGGGCGGCGCCGCGCAGGGCGGAGAACGGGTCGGCGCGCCGCCAGTCCACCTTGCGGCGCAGCGCGGGCGCGAGGGATTCGGGCAGGGCCGCCGCCGCCGCGATGGCCATGGCGGCGCAGAGGCCGGCGGCGGCGAGGAACGGGGCGCGGGGCCCGAGCTCCCCCAGCAGGCCGCCGATGGTGGGGCCGAGCACGAAGCCCGCGCCGAACCCCGCCCCGATCAGGCCGAAGGCGCGGGCCCGACGCTCGGGCGGGGTGATGTCGGCGAGATAGGCGGCGGCGGCGGAATAGGTGGCCCCAGCGACGCCTGAGAGCGCGCGCGCCGCGATCAGCAGCCACAGCGACTGCGCGGCGGCGGCGATCATGTAGTCGACGGCGAGCGCCGAGAGCGCGACGATCAGCACCGGGCGGCGGCCGTAGCGGTCGGAGAGGTCGCCGATCAGCGGCCCGAACAGAAATGCGGCGGCGGCGTAAGCGAAGGCCATCGCGCCGCCCCAGGGCGCGGCCTGGGCGGTGGTGAAGCCGGCGATCTCGGCCAGCAGGTCGGGCGCGACGGGCATCACCAGGCCGATGCCCATGGCGTCGACCACCACCACCGCCACCGCGAAGCCGGCCCGGGCGCGGCGCGCGGCGCCGGGAGGGGAGGCGAGGTCGGACATGGACGGCTCCTAATCGCGGGGGCGCAGGCCGGTGACCATAGGGGGGCCGGGCGCGCGGGCAATCGCGGCGGGGGCGGGCGCCTGCACGGCGCGGGAAGCGTGCGCGACGCGCCACAGTCCGGCCGGAAGGAGGGGCGGGCGGAGGCGAGGGGCGTCGAGCCCCCCGCCTCCGCCGGCGGCTGCGCCGCCGCGCGCCAGGGTTCCGACGGGGCCTTTGATCGGATGCGTCGGGGAAAATCCGGCGCAGCGCTTGCTGCGCCCTGCGATTCGCTGTATTCGCTCGCGCTCAGTCACGGGGTATGCCCGCGCACAGCGCCCAGCAGCCCCGGCCCCGGAACTGCAAGCCCCGGCGCGGCCCGGGGGAGAGACGCGCCATGAAGAACGACATCCATCCCGAATATCATGTCATCGACGTGAAGATGCTCAACGGCGACATCGTGCAGATGCGCACCACCTGGGGGAAGGAGGGCGACGTCATGACCCTCGACGTCGACCCCTCGGTGCACCCCGCCTGGACCGGCGGCGGCGCGCGTCTGATGGACACCGGCGGCCGCGTCACCCGCTTCAAGAAGAAGTTCGCCGGCCTGGATTTCTGATCCGGCCTGCGCGACAAGCATGCGCCTCGCTAACGCGGGGCGCATGCTTGTCGTTTAGTGAATTGGCATAAAAATCATATTTGTGCTCAGTAATATGTGTTGTAGTGGATCGGGCGGTGTTTTCACCTGACGCCGACGCCTCGGCGATCGGCGAGGACGCGCCTGCGGACCGTGCTCCGGCGCGCGGCCCGGCCGATGCGGCGCACGCCCCGCCTTTCGCCCGTGCCGACCCTCGGCTACAGGTGCTTCGGGGCCTTGGCCCCGGATCGCAGGCGCAGGGGGGCTCCGCGTGGCGCATGTCATCGTCACCGGCAACGAGAAGGGCGGGTCGGGCAAGTCGACCACCGCCATGCATCTCTTCGTCGCCATCGCGCGCGCGGGGTTCGAGGTGGGGGCGCTCGATCTCGATCTGCGACAGACCACCTTCTACCGCTATCTCGAGAACCGCGCCGCCTTCGCCAGGCGCACCGGGCAGGCGCTGGTCCTGCCGCGCCAGATCCGGCTGCGCCCCTCCGACCTGCGCGACCGGGTCGAGGCGGAGCAGGAGGAGGAGCGCTGGTTCGCCCAGGCGCTGGCCGAGCTCGACCGGTCCTGCGATTTCATCATCATCGATTGCCCGGGCGCCGACAGCTATTACAGCCAGATGGCTCATGCCTCCGCCGACACGCTGATCACGCCGATCAACGACTCGCTGGTGGATTTCGACATGCTGGCCCGGATCGACCCGGAGACGGGCAAGGTGCTCGGGCCCTCGATCTATTCGGAGATGGTGTGGAAGGCCCGCCAGCTGCGCGCCCAGGCCGGGCTGAAGCCGGTGGACTGGGTGGTGGTGCGCAACCGCGTCGCCACGGTGCATGCGCGCAACAAGCGCAAGGTGGGCGACGCGCTCGACACCCTGTCGAAGCGGATCGGCTACCGCCTCGCGCCGGGGTTTTCGGAGCGGGTGATCTTCCGCGAGATGTTTCTCAACGGGCTGACCCTGCTCGATCTGCGCGATCAGGGATTCTCGTTCTCGATCAGCCATGTCGCGGCCCGGCAGGAGATCCGGGACCTGATCAGGTCGCTCGATCTTCCGGGGATGAAGGACGTGTCCTGACGGGCGCGGCCTGGCCGAAAAAAGCAACGGGTCGCGCATGAAAAAGGGGCGCTCCCGGCCGGGAGCGCCCCTTTTCGTTCGCTGTTCGCCGCGCCCTCAGGGGCGGCGGGGCGGCATGTTGGCGGCGAGGCCGATCAGCGTGACCGGCCGCAGACGCGGCGCCGGGGCCTGCGACGGCGCCTGGCGGGAGGCCGAGATCGGCGCCCGCTCCGACGCCATGGCGGCGGGCGCGATCACCTCGCCCACCCGGTCGAGCAGCGACTTCGGCGCGTCGGGACGGTCCGGCGGGGCCGGGATGCTGGCCATCCGCGTCATCGAGGTCATCGACGGCGTGCGCGGCGCGATGATCGCGGTGCGCTGCGGCGAGCGGCTGAAGCCCATGTCCAGCAGGTCCGAGATCTTGGCGGTCCGATCCGCCGAGGACCGCGCCCCGAACACCGCCGCGATGATGTGCTGCTGGCCGCGATGCGCCGAGGCCACCAGATTGAAGCCGGCGGCGCGGGTGTAGCCGGTCTTGATCCCGTCCGCGCCGCGATAGGACGACAGCAGCCGGCGGTTGGTGGCGTGGATGGTGCGCCCCATGGCCGTGGTCGTGGTCCGCGAGAACAGGTTGTAATATTCGGGGTGATCGAAGAACAGCCGCCGTCCCAGCACCGCCATGTCGCGCGCGGTGGACAGATGCCCGTCCTGCGTCAGGCCGTTGGGGTTCTTGAAGGTGGTGTTCGACATGCCCATCGAATGCGCCCGCGCGGTGGCGAGCTGGGACCAGTTCTCCACCGAGCCGGCGGTGGCTTCGGCCAGCGCCACGGCGGCGTCATTGGCCGACTTGACCGCGGCCGCCCGCATCAAGTTGCGAATCGATACGGTGGAGCCGGCGCGCAGCCCGATTTTGGACGGCGGCTGACGCGCGGCGCGCGAGGAGATTCGGACCTCCTGATCCAACGACAGCCGCCCCGCCTTCACCGCCTCGATGGCGAGGTAGAGCGTCATCATCTTGGTGAGAGAAGCGGGGTGCAGCCGCTTGTCGGCGTTGGAACTGTGAAGCACCTCGCCGGTGCGTGCGTCCATCACGAAGGCCGCGTAGGGGGCCGCTCTCGCGGTCTCCGGGGTTCCTGCGAGCACGCCCGCCACCACCACCAACACGGCCATCGCCAGGCGCGCGACGCGCCATGGTCCTGTCCAAAACATCATCACCCTCGATCGTCCGGTTTCGTTGCCTGTCGGCTCTCGCCGCGCTTGGTTCGCGCGATCTCTCCGCTTCTGAACGTAACATACTGCATTTCCGAATCAAACTGGTGAATCGAACGTGTAGGCGGTAAGTTTCCCGTCGCCACGATGTTCGCTGCGCTGCAATAATTACCTTGACGCAACGCAACATGAGTCCTATCTCCAACCCGCAGCTCAGAAGGGCTGCATGGCCTCTCCGCGACCTGCCGAGACCGGGGCGGCTTGCCTGGACATATCGTTCGATAGGAGCGCCCCCATGAACGCCATGACCGAGACCACCGCCCAGTTCGAGACGTTCGCCGCCGAGGCCCAGAAGTCGATGGCCGAGTCGATGGAGAAGGTCTCCAAGACCTTCGAGGACATGGCCGCGTTCAACCAGGCCAGCCTCGAAGCCTTCAAGACCTCCGCCGCGACGTCGATGAAGTCCGCCGAAGAGATCAACGGCGAGCTGATGAGCTACTCCAAGAAATCCGTCGAGGAATCGATGGCCGCCGCCAAGGACATGGCCGCGTCCAAGTCGGTGATGGAGCTGGTCGAGAAGCAGTCGGATTTCGCCAAGACCTATTTCGACGGCTACATGAAGCAGATGACCAAGGTCAACGAGATGGCCATGGCCGCCGCCAAGGAAGCGATGGAGCCGATCTCCGCACGGATGACCGCCGCCGCCGAGCTGGCCAAGCGCTGATCGGCGCGCTGCGGCGCGGGCTTTCCGCCGCCGCAGCAGCCGCTTCGATAAAATCCGGCGCGTGTCGGGCGAAAAGGGGGCTTCGGCCCCTTTTTTAGTGGGGGCCGAGTCATATATGATCGCCTCATGCACGCAGATCCCGTCTTCGATCAGGTGAGTCTCGACCACGGCGCCCCGGGCGACGCGGCGGTTTCCTGCGTGCCGGTCACGGCGGGCCCTCCGCCCGTGAAACCCGGCGGCGGCGACCCGGACGGCGCGCTCGCGGTCAAGCCGAGGACGAAGCCGCAGAAGCCGTCGATGTACAAGGTTCTGCTGCTCAACGACGACTACACGCCGATGGAGTTCGTGGTTCACGTGCTCGAACGGTTCTTCGGCCTGCGGCATGAGGGCGCGGTGGAGATCATGCTCACCGTCCATCGCCGCGGCCTCGCCGTGGTCGGCGTGTTCTCCTACGAGATCGCCGAAACCAAGGTCACGCAAGTCATGGACTATGCCCAGCAGCATCAACACCCGCTGCAGTGCACCATGGAGAAGGAATAAGGCGCAGGCTGTCGCCCGCCCCTGCGTCCGCTCCGCTCACGACCTTGTTTGGAGCGCGGGCCCGCAAAATTTCCGGATCGCGGTAACCGACCCTTGATCCGTTGCTGACAAACTCGAAGTTTAGTGGTGCACTACGATCCAAGGGCCCGGTTCCACGGGCCCGCCCGGATCGCTCCGCGCGGCCTCCCCGCGCGGTTCCAGCGGAAAGGTGACGCGCTATGCCCTCGTTCTCCAAGACCCTTGAGGAAGCCATCCACTACGCGCTGAGCCTCGCGAACGAGCGCAAGCATGAGCTTGCGACCCTCGAACATCTGTTACTGGCTCTGATCGACGAACCCGACGCGGCCCGGGTGATGAAGGCCTGCGGGGTCGATCTCGACACCCTGCGCGAAAGCCTGACCCGCTTCGTGGACAACGAGCTGGAAGCGCTCGTCTCCGATGTCGACGGGTCCGAAGCCGCGCCGACCACCGGGTTTCAGCGGGTGATCCAGCGCGCCGCCATTCATGTCCAGTCCTCCGGCCGCACCGAAGTGACCGGCGCCAACGTGCTCGTCGCCATCTTCGCCGAGCGTGAGTCGCATGCCGCCTTCTTCCTGCAGGAGCAGGACATGACCCGCTACGACGCGGTCAACTACATCTCCCACGGCGTGGCCAAGAACCCCGCCTATGGCGAGTCGCGCCCGGTGCGCGGCGCGGAGGAGGAGGAGACGACGCGCCCCACCTCCGGCCCCCGCCAGGAGAAGGAGGCCGAGAAGGACGAATCCGCGCTCGGCAAGTACTGCGTCGACCTCAACGTCAAGTCCCGCAAGGGCGACGTCGATCCGCTGATCGGCCGCGAGTCGGAAGTCGAGCGCTGCATCCAGGTCCTCTGCCGTCGCCGCAAGAACAACCCGCTGCTGGTGGGCGATCCCGGCGTGGGCAAGACCGCCATCGCCGAGGGTCTCGCCAAGAAGATCGTCGACGGCCAGACCCCGGACGTGCTGGCCGGCGCCACCATCTTCTCGCTCGACATGGGCGCGCTGCTGGCCGGCACCCGCTATCGCGGCGACTTCGAAGAGCGGCTCAAGGCGGTGGTCAAGGAGCTTGAGGACCATCCCGACGCGATCCTGTTCATCGACGAGATCCACACCGTGATCGGCGCCGGCGCGACCTCCGGCGGGGCCATGGACGCCTCCAACCTGCTGAAGCCCGCGCTTCAGTCGGGCGGGCTGCGCTGCATGGGCTCGACGACCTACAAGGAATTCCGCCAGCACTTCGAAAAGGACCGCGCCCTGTCGCGTCGGTTCCAGAAGATCGATGTCTACGAGCCGACCGTCGAAGACACGGTGAAGATTCTCAAGGGTCTCAAGCCCTATTTCGAAGAGCATCACTCGGTCCGTTACACCGGCGAGGCGATCAAGGTCGCGGTGGAGCTGTCGGCCCGCTACATCAACGACCGCAAGCTGCCCGACAAGGCCATCGACGTCATCGACGAGGCGGGCGCCGCCCAGCACCTGCTGCCCGAATCGCGTCGCCGCAAGACCATCACGCCCAAGGAGATCGAGGAGGTCGTGGCCAAGATCGCCCGCATCCCCCCGAAATCCGTCTCCAAGGACGACGCCGAGACGCTGCGCGACCTGGAAGCCAGCCTCAAGCGCGTGGTCTTCGGCCAGGACGCGGCGATCGAGGCCCTGGCCTCGGCGATCAAGCTGTCGCGGGCCGGTCTGCGCGAACCCGAGAAGCCGATCGGCAACTACCTGTTCGCCGGCCCGACCGGCGTCGGCAAGACCGAGGTGGCCAAGCAGCTGTCCTCGACCCTGGGGGTGGAGCTGATCCGCTTCGACATGTCGGAATACATGGAGAAGCACTCGGTCTCCCGCCTGATCGGCGCGCCTCCGGGCTATGTGGGCTTCGACCAGGGCGGCCTGCTGACCGATGGCATCGACCAGCATCCGCATTGCGTGCTGCTGCTCGACGAGATCGAGAAGGCCCATCCGGACGTGTTCAACATCCTCCTGCAGGTGATGGACCACGGCAAGCTGACCGATCACAACGGCAAGTCGGTGGATTTCCGCAACGTGGTGCTGATCATGACCTCGAACGCCGGCGCGTCGGAGCTGGCCAAGTCGGCCATCGGCTTCGGCCGCGACCGGCGCGAGGGCGAGGATACCGCGGCCATCGAGCGGACCTTCACGCCGGAGTTCCGCAACCGTCTGGACGCCGTCATCTCCTTCGGCCCGCTGCCCAAGGAGGTCATCCTGCAGGTGGTCGAGAAGTTCGTCCTCCAGCTCGAGGGTCAGCTGATGGATCGGGGCGTGTCGATCGAACTGACCCGGCCCGCCGCCGAGTGGCTGGCGGAGCGCGGCTACGACGACCGCATGGGCGCGCGTCCGCTGGGCCGCGTGATCCAGGAGCACATCAAGAAGCCCCTGGCTGAGGAACTGCTGTTCGGCAAGCTCACCAAGGGCGGCCTGGTGAAGGTCGGGGTCAAGGACGGCAAGCTGAACCTCGAGATCAGCAAGCCGGATGCGCCGAAGCTCGCCAACGCCAGGAAGCCGCCGCTGCTGACCGCCGACTGAACCCTGCCCGCCCCTTTGCGGGGGCGGTCCGCGGGATCGAAACGGCCCGAAATCAGAACGTTCTGCCCGGGGAACCGGGCGGGACGTTTTGTTTCAATCGGATACAATGGCTTCGCGTGCGCTCCCGCAGCGTGGTCAGGCGCGGAATATGGCGCGATGTGCGGGCGGAGCCGCCGGCTTCACCCCGCCATTCGATCCATCGCCATCGCCATCTCCACATCCAGCGCGGTGACCCCGTCGGCGTCATGGGTGGTCAGCTCGACCTCCACCGCCCGGTAGACATTCGACCATTCAGGGTGGTGGTCCATCTTCTCGGCCACCATCGCCACCCGGGTCATCCAGCCGAACGCCTCCGAAAAATCCTTGAAACGGAATAGCTTGGCGATGGTGTCACGCTCCTCCGTCTCCGTCCATCCCGAATTGAGCAGGGGGGCGAGCGCCATGGCGCGGGCCTGGCCTTCCAGTTTCACGGGTCGCATCAGTCATGTTCCTCCACTTGCGCGCCGAGGTCGCCCTTGCGGAACGGGCTCCGCTCGGACAGCCAGTCGATCTCGTCGCCCACGGCGCGACGCTCGGCCTCCAGATAGTCGGCGACGGCGCGGCGGAAACCGGGATCGCCGATCCAGTGCAGCGAATGGGTCTTCGCGGGCAGGTAGCCGCGGGCGAGCTTGTGTTCGCCCTGCGCGCCGGCCTCGACCCGCGCCAGCCCGTGGGCGATCGCGTAGTCGATGGCCTGGTAGTAGCAGGCCTCGAAATGCAGGCAGGGGTGGTGGGCGCTGCAGCCCCAGTAGCGGCCGTAAAGCGCCTCGCGCCCGATGAAGTTCAGGGCGCCGGCGATGGGTTGGCCGTCGCGATACGCCAGAATCAGCAGGGCGTCGTCGCGCAGGGTCGCCTGCAATTCGTCGAAGAAGGCGCGGGTCAGATAGGGCGTGCCCCATTTGCGCGAGCCGGTGTCCTGGTAGAACCGCCAGAACGCGTCCCAATGCTCTGGCCGCAGATCGTCGCCGGTCAGCGCCCGGATCTGCACCCCGGCCTGCGCCGCGGCGCGCTCCTTGCGGATGTTCTTGCGCTTGCGCGACGAGAGATCTGCGAGGAAGGCGTCGAAATCGGCGTAGCCGTGGTTCACCCAATGGAACTGCTCGCCGACCCGCTGCAGCAGGCCGAGCTCGGCCCCCGCCTCCCATTCCGTCTCGGTGCAGAAGGTGATGTGCAGCGAGCTCAACCCGTTCTCCGCCGCGATCTGCACCGCGCCCTGGACCAGCGCGCCGAGCGCCGCGGCCTGGGGCGCGTCGGGCGCGACCAGAAACCGGCGGCCTGTGGCCGGCGTGAAGGGCGCGGCGGATTGCAGCTTGGGGTAATAGTCGCCGCCCGCCCGCTCGAACGCATGGGCCCAGGAATGATCGAAGACGTATTCGCCCTGGGAATGGGTTTTGATGTAGAGCGGCATGACCCCGATCACCGTCCCCCCGAGGCGCGCCACCAGATGCCGGGGCGTCCAGCCCGACCGCCCGCCGACCGACCTGGACACCTCCAGCGCCCGCAGAAAACGGTGGGTGACGAAAGGGTTGTCGGCGGCGCGCCCCGGGGCCCCGCCGGGGTCGGCGCAATGATCCCAGACCTGCGGCTCGATCTCGTCGAGCCCGCTCAGCACCGTGATTTCGACGATGTCGGATCCGTCCATGGCGAGCCTCTCCGGCCGGCTGCGTCCCGCACCAGGGTGGGGGCGGCGCGCCTCAGGTCAATGGAAAGCCGCCGCGCCGGCGCGTCACGAAACCGGCAGGTAACCTTCGAAGGTCACGTTGTCGGCGTGGCGACGGGCGGTCGCGTCCTCTTCGAGGCTGCGCGTGGTCCAGCACAGCGCCGGCACCCCCGCCTCGCGCAGGCGGCGCACCCGCGGGGTCGGCAGGTCGCGCCAGCGGTAGGAGAAGAAGTCGGCCTCCGAGGTTTCGAAGCTCGCCATGTCGGTCAGCTCGCGCCGGGTCTCGGGGTCGAACTCGCCGCCCTCCTCGTCGCGGGTCCAGTCCATGGAGACGAGGCCGCGCACGATCTCGGGCGCATGGGCGTGGAACCAGGCGACGGAGCGGGGATCGAAGCTCATCACCGCCACCGGGCCCCCCCCGGCGGCCGCATGGTCCGCGAGCAGGGAGGCGGTGCGGAATTCCAGCTTGCCCGCGCCGACCGACGCGCTCTGGCGCTTGATCTCGACCAGCAGCGGCGCGTCGCCGGCCGCCTCCAGCGCTTCCGCGAAACTGGGGATGCGGTCGCCGTCGGCGGCGCCGATCAGCTTCAGCTCCGCCAGGTCGTCCGCCCGCCATTCCCGGATTTCGCCGGGCTGGCCGGTCAACCGCTGCAGGTCGTCGTCATGGAAGCAGATCGCCTCGCCGTCGGACGAGCATTGCAGGTCGATCTCGATTCCATAGCCCGCCGCCGCCGCCGCCCGAATCGCGGAGAGCGAATTCTCCACCACCCCGGCCTTGCGGTCGTGCAGGCCGCGATGGGCGATGGGCCGGTCGAGGAAGACGGCGGGCAGTCGGGACATGGCGGATCTCCGGCGGACGGCGTGTCAGGCGATCTCGAAGACGCCCTCGACCTCGGTGGCGACGCCGAAGGGCAGGTTGACCACCCCGAAGGCGGAGCGGGCATGCGAGCCGATTTCGGCCCCGAACACGGCGACCATCAGCTCGGAACAGCCGTTGATCACCTTGGGGTGGTCGGGGAAATCGGGGGTGGAGTTGACGAAGCCGGTCAGTTTGACCACGCGCTTCACCCGGTCGAGATCGCCGTCGCAGGCGACTTTCAGCTGGGAGATGAGCGAGATGGCGGAGGTCCTGGCCGCGGCGGCGCCGGCCGCGATGTCGGTGTCGGCGCCGAGCTTGCCGACGATCAGCCCGTCCGGCCCGGCCGAGACCTGGCCGGAGATGTAGACCAGGCCTGCCGCCTTCACGAAGGGCACATAGGCGGCGGCGGGCGCCGGGGGGGTGGGCAGCGTGATGCCCAGTTCGGCCAGGCGCGCGTCGATCTTGCCGGTCATCGGGGTCTCCTGAGGTTCGCATGTGCGGGTCGCGTGGGCCCCGGCGCGCAGGCGGCGCGCCGGGGCGTTGCGCGGGACCGTGCCCCTACGCGCCGCGTCGCGCAAGCCCGCGCGGGCGCGCAGGGGGGCTCAGTCCTCGCGCAGCGACTTGGCGAAGTAGTCCTCGACCGGCTTGATCAGGTAGTTCAGCGGCGTGCGGTCATAGGTCTTGATATAGGCCTCGACCGGCATGCCGGGGACCAGCACATGCCCGTCCAGTTTGGTTTCCTCGCCCGGGTCGAGCGCGAGTTCGACCGGGTAATAGCTCTGCCCGGTGCGCTCGTCGACGATGGTGTCGGCCGAGACCTTGACCACGTGGCCGTCGATTTCGGGCGTGGTGCGCGAGCTGAAGGCCGAGAAGCGCAGCGTCGCGGCCTGGCCGGGAAAGACCTCGTCCACATGGATCGGCTCGATGCGGGCGTTGAACACGAATTCCACGTCGGAAGGCAGGATGTAGAGGATCGGCTGCGCCGGGCTGACCACGGCGCGCCGCGCGAAGACGGTGGAGCCGTAGACCGTGCCGGCGATGGGCGCGCGCACCTCCATCCGGCTCAGCTGCTCGTTGATCGAGGCGAGCTGCTCGCGGACCTGATTCTCCTGATACTGGATGTCGCGGACCTGGGTGATCGCCTGCTCCTGCCGCTGGGTGGTGGTCTGCAGGATCTGGATCTCGATCTCCGCCACCTTGCCGCGGAATTCGGCGATGGAGGCCATCAGCGAGCCGACCTCGCCCTGAAGGCGCGCCTCCTCCCGCTGCAGCGACAGCAGGCGGGTGAGCTGGGCGAGGCCCTGGTCGTAGAGCTTCTGCTGGCCGACCAGCTCCTGCTCGATCAGCTCGGTCTGGCGCGAGAGCGAGGTGACCTGCGCTTCGGCGCCCTCGATCTGCTGGCGGATCTGGGACTGGCGTTCGCGCAGCTGCTCGGTGGTTTCCGACAGGGCGCGCAGGCGGGTGTCGAACAGCGCCTGCTGGCCGTCGACGATGACCTTGATCGCCTTGTCGGTCTTGGCCTTTTCGATCAGGCGTGGGTCGAAGTCGATGACCTCGCCGCCGAACTGCTCGGCCTCCATCCTGTTGCGGCGGGCGACCAGCTCCCAGTACTGGCCGTCGAGGATGGTGGCTTCCGAGCCCTGCAGCGTGTCGTCGAAGCGCAGCAGCACGTCGCCGGCGGCCACGACGTCGCCGTCCTTGACCATGATCTCGCCGACCACGCCGCCGTCGGGGTGCTGGACCACCTGTTCGCGGGTTTCGACGTCGACTTCGCCGGCGGCGATGATCGCCCCGGCGATGTTGGTCAGGGCGGCCCAGAGGCCGAAGCCGAAGACCAGCGCGAACAGCGCGATCATGCCGATGGTCGTGGCCGTGCCGGCGGAGAAGCGCCGGGCGGCGCCGGCGGCGTCGAGCCGCTCGGGCCCCAGGCCGTCAT